>CADBNA010000139.1 GCA_902795835.1 uncultured Lachnospiraceae bacterium
GGAGGGATTTGAACCCTCGCGCCGGTTTCCCGACCTACACCCTTAGCAGGGGCGCCTCTTCGGCCTCTTGAGTACTTCTCCAAAGCCCGAATTTCTTCGTGTTTTTCCTGCGTCTTTTTTGTGACGCATTATGGATTATACAAAAACCGCTGACATTTGTCAACGGTTTTTGCGGACCTCTGCTGTCGATACAGCCAGTAAAATCAAGCATTTCCGGGGTTCGGTACCCTTCCGTCCATCCGCATCCGGGGACCGGAATCATAGATATTGTGTCTCTGATATGAGAACTCTACCATAACTGGTGTCTGTGTGTTTTTTTATCTGTCTGATCAGAACTTCTGTTTATTAAAATTTTATTTTCTTCGCTGCCCGATCCTTCTGGCATAAATCATTCATCTTCTTCCGGATATTCCCGGATCATCTCTTCCCCGTCTTCTGCAATGTCTTCTGCTTCGTCTTCTACTTCATCGTCCACTTCATCTCCGGGTTCTGCGTCACGGACCTTCGCTATGCTGGCCACGCTTTCATCCGTCCTGATCAGTTTTACGCCGGCTGCCTGACGGCCATAGACCGAAATGCCGCTGACCGGAGTGCGGATCAGAATGCCCTCGGAAGTGATCAGCATCACATCATTTTCTTCATTAACGGACAGGAATCCGACCAGAAGTCCGGTTCTGGCTGAAGGTTTATAACAGATACGGCCTTTTCCTCCTCTGCTTTGTGCGATAAATGCATCGGCAGGCGTCCGTTTTCCCAATCCCTTCTCAGATACAAAGAGAAGGAAGTCTCCCTGCGTCCGGAGCTGCATGCCGATAACATGATCATCTCCGGTCAGACGGATGCCGCGGACACCGGCTGCACCTCTTCCCATGACTCTGACATCGCTTTCATGGAAGCGGATGCACATACCTTTTTCCGTGGCCAGGTAGACATCCTGATTGCCGTCCGTATATTTTACTTCGATCAGACGGTCATCCTCTCTGAGAGTTATGGCCGCCAGCCCATTCTTTCTCACATTCCGGAACGCCGCAAGGCTGGTTTTCTTGATCATTCCCTTCTGTGTTGCCATGAAGAGATATTTTCCGTCATCAAACTCTTCAATCGCAATAACGGCATTTACTTTTTCCTCAGGCTGCAGCTGCAGCAGATTGACCAGCGCAGTTCCTCTTGCGGTGCGTCCGGCCTCCGGAATTTCATAGGCCTTCAGCCGGTAGACTCTTCCGAAATTTGTAAAGAAAAGAAGAATATGATGCGACGTCGTCATAAACAGGTCTGCAATATAATCGTTATCTATTGTCTGCATACCTTTTACGCCCCTGCCGCCCCTGTTCTGGCTGCGGAAGTTATCCGGCGTCATTCTCTTGATATATCCCAGCTTTGTTGCAGTAATTACCGTATTGACATTGGGAATCATATCCTCGGTGGTGATGTCAAAAACATCGAAACCGATTTTTGTGCGCCGGTCGTCACCGTATTTTTCGGATATTTCCAGTATCTCTTTCCGGATAACGAGAAGAAGCTGCTTTCTGTCTCCCAGAATGGCTTTGTACTCCAGTATCTTTGCCTGCAGCTCATCGTACTCCGCCTGAAGGCGGCTTCTCTCCAGTCCGGTGAGCGCCCGCAGACGCATATCCACGATAGCCTGCGCCTGTGCTTCCGAAAACCCGAAATTTTTTATAAGATTGTCTTTGGCTTCCTGGGTGTTGGCGGATGCCCGTATCGTCTGAATGACTTCGTCTATAATATCCAGTGCCTTCAGCAGTCCCTGCAGGATATGGGCTCTCTCTTCCGCCTTGTTCAGGTCATATCTGGTCCGGCGGGTTACCACTTCTTCCTGATGCTGCAGATAATAATTCAGCATCTCCAGGAGATTCAGGATCTTCGGCTGATTGTCAACCAGCGCCAGCATAATGACACCGAAGGTATCCTGCAGCTGCGTATGCTTGTACAGCTGGTTGAGAATCACGTTGGCATTGGCATCTCTCCGAAGCTCTATACAGATGCGCATGCCTTCTCTGCTGGAATGGTCGTTGATGGCGGTAATGCCGTCTATCTTTCTGTCCCGGACCAGTTCCGCTATTTTGGTGATCAGCCGCGCCTTGTTTACCAGATAGGGAAGCTCCGTCACAATAATCTGACTTTTTCCGTTCGGCAGTGTCTCTATGTCCGTAACTGCACGCACACGGATTTTTCCGCGTCCGGTCCGGTATGCTTCCTCGATGCCCCGTGTTCCCAGAATTTCCGCTCCCGTTGGAAAATCAGGGCCCTTGATGATCTTCATGATCTCTTCAATGGAAGTATCCCTGTCCTCATCTACCTGGTTGTCAATGATTTTTACTACGGCATTGATTACCTCCCGCAGATTATGCGTAGGTATATTGGTAGCCATTCCGACCGCGATACCGGTCGTGCCGTTAACCAGAAGATTCGGAAAACGGGATGGCAGAACGGTCGGTTCTTTTTCCGTATCATCAAAATTGGGGACAAAATCTACGGTATCCTTGCCGATATCGGCAACCATCTCCATGGAAATCTTACTGAGCCTGGCTTCCGTGTACCGCATAGCGGCGGGACTGTCGCCATCCACCGAACCGAAATTCCCGTGTCCGTCTACCAGAGGATACCGAAGAGACCAGTCCTGCGCCATGTTGACCAATGACCCGTATATCGAACTGTCTCCGTGGGGATGATATTTACCCATGGTATCACCGACGATACGCGCACATTTCCGATGCGGCTTGTCCGGACCATTGTTCAGCTCAATCATGGAATGAAGGATTCGCCTCTGCACCGGTTTCAGACCGTCACGCACATCCGGAAGCGCGCGGGATGCAATTACGCTCATGGCGTAATCAATGTAAGAATCCTCCATCTTTTTTTTCAGGTCAACTTCTTCTATCTTATCGAAGATCTTATCATCCATGGATGTGCCTCCTGGGTCAAAAATATTCGTTTTTTATTTCAAATATCCAGATTCTTCACGTCTTTGGCCCGCTCTTCAATAAACTCCCGGCGCGGTTCCACCTTGTCTCCCATCAGCGTCGTGAAGGTCAGGTCTATCTCTGATGTACTGCTTTCATCCATCGTCACGCGCATAAGGATACGTCTCTCCGGGTCCATAGTCGTCTCCCAGAGCTGGTCAGCATCCATTTCACCCAGTCCCTTATATCTCTGGATCTTGTTGCTGCCGTCGCGTCCGATCTCCGCCATGATCCGGTTCAGCTCATCATCACTGTATGCATACCAGACTTTTTTATTCTTCTCCACCTTGTAGAGAGGCGGTTTTGCCAGATAAACATGGCCCTGCCGGATCAGCTCCGGCATAAACCGGTACAGAAACGTCAGCATCAGCGTGGCGATATGTGCGCCGTCCACGTCTGCATCCGTCATAATGATAATCTTGTCATAGCGCAGCTTGCTGATATCAAAATCATCATGAATGCCTGTGCCGAACGCCGTGATCATGGAGCGGATCTCTTCATTGCCGTAGATCCTGTCCAGTCTTGCTTTTTCTACATTCAGGATTTTTCCGCGCAGCGGAAGAATTGCCTGTGTAGCCCGGCTTCTGGCGGATTTTGCGGATCCGCCTGCGGAATCTCCCTCAACGATATAGATTTCGCAGTTCTTCGGATTCTTATCTGTACAGTCTGCCAGTTTTCCGGGAAGAGACGCGCCGTCCAGCACATTTTTTCTCCTGGTCAGATCCCTTGCCTTGCGGGCGGCTTCCCTGGCCCTCTGGGACAGAACGGATTTTTCAATAATAATTTTCCCAACGGAAGGATTCTGTTCCAGGAAAATTTCCAGCTGTCTGCTGACAATATTGTCTACAGCTCCCCTGGCCTCGCTGTTGCCGAGCTTCTGCTTTGTCTGCCCCTCAAACTGCGGATCCTCGATTTTGACGCTGATGATGGCGGTCAGTCCCTCGCGGATATCTTCACCACTCAGGTTATCATCGCTGTCCTTGAGCAGCTTCATTCTCCGTCCGTATTCATTAAAGGTCTTTGTCAGCGCATTGCGGAATCCCATGATATGGGTGCCGCCCTCAGGCGTCAGAATGTTGTTGACAAACCCATAGGTGTTTTCCTGATAAGAGTCGTTGTGCTGGATGGCAACCTCCACCATGACATTATTTACCGTGCCTTCACAGTAAATAATCTCATCATACAGCGCTGTTTTACTGCGGTTCAGGTACTGGACAAATTCCTTGATGCCGCCTTCATAGTGAAAAACCTTTTCTACAGGCTCCTCACCCCTCTCATCACGGAGCGTGATCCGCAGTCCTTTTGTGAGAAACGCGGTTTCGCGCAGACGGGTCTTCAGAGTATCAAAATCAAAAACTGTTTCTTCAAAAACCTCAGGATCCGGCAGAAAATCAACCCGTGTCCCTGTTTTATCCGGATCGCAGGTGCCTGTCACTTTCAGTTTATACGCGGTCTTGCCCCGCTCAAAGCGCTGATTGTAGATCTTCCCCTTGTGATAGACGGATACTTCCAGATGACTGGAGAGAGCATTCACAACAGAAGCCCCCACTCCGTGCAGGCCTCCC
>CADBNA010000140.1 GCA_902795835.1 uncultured Lachnospiraceae bacterium
AAATGGGATGATGAATTTCCGCTGGTCGTATGGCAGACCGGCAGCGGCACCCAGACCAATATGAACGTGAACGAGGTGATCGCGCACCTGGCCCGGGACCATGGCGTCATACTGCACCCGAACGATCACGTGAACCGCTCCCAGTCCAGCAATGATACTTTTCCGTCCGCCCTGCACATCGCCGCAGTGCTGGCCATTCTCCGGGATGTCCTGCCCGCCGCGCATCGCCTGGAGGAGTCCTTTGCCGGACTGGAACAGCGCTGGCCGGACCTGATCCGGATCGGACGCACCCATTTGCAGGATGCGACACCTCTGAAGTTTGCCCAGGAGGTATCCGGCTGGAGAGAGCTCATTGCCGCTCCTTGCCGCATGATGGAGCTGGCCCTCGGCGAGCTCAGGAAGCTGGCGATCGGCGGCACGGCCGTGGGAACCGGACTGAATGCGCCGAAGACGTTTGACCGGAATGTGTGTGCGGAGCTGAATAAGATGACGGATGCGGGCTTTGAACCGGACGGGAACAAATTCCACGCACTCACTTCCAAGGACGCCCTGGTATTTGCCCACGGCGCCATGAAAGCGCTGGCCTGCAACCTGATGAAAATTGCCAATGATATCCGGTGGGAAGCCAGCGGCCCCCGCTGCGGAATCGGAGAGATTTATATACCCGAAAACGAGCCCGGCAGCAGCATCATGCCCGGTAAGGTCAACCCCACGCAGAGTGAGGCCGTCACGATGGTGGCTGTCCAGGTCATGGGAAATGATACGGCTGTCAGCGTGGCCGCCTCCCAGGGGAATTTCCAGCTGAATGTATTCCTGCCGGTCTGTGCCTACAATTTCCTCCTGTCGGCACGGCTGCTCACAGACGCGATGGATTCCTTCCGGGTGCATTGCGTCGACGGGATCGTTCCGAATGAGAAGCGCATAAAAGAAAATCTGGAGAATTCGCTGATGCTGGTGACCTGCCTGACGCCGAAGATAGGCTACGAGGCGGCGGCAGCCTGCGCAAAAGAAGCACTGCACAGCGGCATCACGCTGAAGGAGGCGGTCCTCCGCACGGGATTGCTGGGCAGCGAAGAATATGATGAAACGGTAAGGCCGGAGAAGATGGTCTGATCAGAACACAAAATCCCCGCTCTTCCCGCCGCTTTTTTCAACGAGATGGATATCGCCCATCACCATGCGCTTGTCCACAGCCTTGCACATATCATAGATTGTCAGCAGGGCGACGGACACACCGGTCAGGGCTTCCATCTCAACGCCGGTCTTCCCCTCTGTCCGTACGGTACAGGTGGCTTCGATGCCGCAGATCTCCGGCAGCAGGCGGAAGGTCAGGGAGGCATGGGTCAGATTCAGAAGATGGCACATGGGGATCAGCGAAGAGGTCTGCTTGGCCCCCATGATGCCGGCCACCTGGGCGACGGTAAGAACGTCGCCTTTTTTGATGTCTTTGTTCAGCACTGCCTGATAGACGGCTTTACTGACCCGGATCGTGCCGGCCGCGACTGCCTCACGGGCGGTGACGTCCTTGCCGGATACGTCGACCATTCTGGCATTTCCCTTCTCATCAAAATGTGTAAATTCCACAGATGGTTCCTCCTTCTGATAATGCGGGTTACAGCGATTCGTCAGCCAGCTTCTCGAAATCCTTGTTGGTTCCGAACACATGCATCAGGGGCATGACCTTCAGGAAGCACTGTATATCGTGTTCTAGCAGATACTCCCTCAGCTTCAGGTATTCCTTGGACGTGCAGACACAGTCCATCTGGATTTTGGTTTCGCCGGAATAGGCGCCTTTGACGGAAAGGCTGGTCAGGGATTTCTGCAGCTGTTCAATCACAAATTCCCTGATCCCTTCAGAACTGTCGGCAATGATTTCCACCTGATACAGCCGCGGGCCCATATTGAACAGGACGTAGTTCATGCTCCAGATCATAGCCAGCTGGCCGACGAACGCGTAGGCGATGGCGTCCAGGGAATAGGCTGTCAGCATAACCACCGTGACGAGAAAAGTGATCAGGAGCAGGATCCTTCCGGTTTCCCAGGACTTCAGGAGCTTCTTCTTGAGAATCTTGGAGAGCGTATCCATACCGCCGTAGGAATAGCCGATCCGCAGGACAATGCCCGTGCCCACGCCGGTCAGGACACCGTAGAGAGCGGCGGAGAGCAGTTTTTCCTCCAGGACGATCCGGACCGGAATCCGGTTCATGACCCAGAGCGTGGTGGCATACAGGACAGACATAAACAGAATAGAAGTCACTTCTCCCTTTCCCAGTGTAAGGAAGGTCAGCAGCAGGATCAGGATGGTCAGAATATAGTTGATGTTGGTGTAGTTGATGCCGGTAAAATGTTCGGCAGTCTGGGCCAGACCCGCGATGGCTATGGCGGGAAAGCCATTGGGAATGGCAACCCAGTTCAGGGCCGCGCTGCAGAGGATGCAGCCGGCTATGCATACCAGGATCTTCTTGCATGTATTCAGCATTGTTTTTTCCTCCGGGGAGCAAGGATATCATTTCCTCCGGGGAGTTATGGTATCATACAGCAGGGGGAGGCGCAAGAAAAAGAGAAACAGCAGAATGTGAATAAAAAAAACGGATTCTACACTTTGCAGTGTGCAGAGTGCATAAAAAAGAAAGGATTGCGGATGGATTTACAGCAAGTTAGTGGTGATTAACACAAGACATGTGTGGCATAATATGATCAAATGGCCGAATGTACGGACCGGATTATCTCCGGCCGGGTTCCGGCACTGAAAAAAGCAACACAGAAACTGCACCATCAAAGGGAGGTGAAGACTTGGAGAATTATACCAAGTACAGGCTGAAGGAGATCGATGAACTCTCTCCGTACCTGGCAGGTACGGACAATGTGTTCGTCATCGCCTGCAACAAGTGCTTCAAAGAGTTTGAGACCGTCGATGAACCGGAATGTGAAGAACTGGTCAGGATGGTCACAGAGCAGGGCAGGACTGTCACCGGCAGTGCCAGGATTGATTTCCTCTGCAACGGGACGCAGACGGCGAAAAAGCTGCAGGATATGATCCCGGAGGGGACGAAGAGCATTTTTGTTGCCTCCTGCGGACTGGGAATCCAGACAGTAGCCGGCCTGGCGGATGTTCCTGTTTTTGCCGCGGCAAATTCACTCAATTATACGGGGCATCACGGAATGGCCCTTACCAAAAAGGCCTGCGATGCCTGCGCCCAGTGCTATCTGAATATCACCGGCGGCATCTGCCCGATCGTAGACTGTTCCAAGAGTCTGGTGAACGGACAGTGCGGCGGCGCAAAGAACGGCAAATGCGAGGTCGATCCGGATAAAGACTGCGCATGGGAGAAGATTCAGAACCGTCTTGCGAAACAGGGACGCCTGGAAGAACTGATGAAGCAGCCGGTGCAGCTGCGCGACTATTCAAAGGACAATTTCAAAGTCATCAGCGAATATGTAAAATCCATCCGTGAGAGCCGTTTGGACGGCTATTACGGGGGCGTTCACCCGGCAGAGCGCAAGGAGCTCTCCGAGGGCATCGCCCTCCAGAGATTCCCGGAGCCGGAAACCGTGGTCATTCCCCTGTCCCAGCATGCCGGCGCCCCCGCCAGTCCGGTAGTGAAAGCAGGCGATGCCGTCTGCGTCGGCCAGGTGATCGGCGAATCCGCCGGCTTTATCAGCAGCCCGGTTCACTCCAGTGTGAGCGGCACGGTTATTGCCGTCGAGGAACGGCTTCATCCGACAAAAGGCGGCCCGGTTCTCTCCGTAGTGATCCGCTCGGACGGCAGGGACACCGTCCACGAATCCGTAAAGCCCCGCGGCAGTCTGGACAGCCTGAGCCCGGAAGAGATTATCGATATCGTCAACCAGAGCGGTATCGTCGGTATGGGCGGCGCAGGATTCCCGACCTATGTCAAGCTGAAACCCGGCAAGCCGATTGATGCGGTGCTGCTGAACGGCTGCGAGTGCGAGCCGCTCCTGACTGCCGACCACAGAGTGCTGCTGGAGTACGCCGATGATGTGATCTACGGCCTGCAGGCCATCCTGAAAGCGGTAGACGCTCCGAAGGGCATCATCGTAATCGAAGACAACAAGCCGGACGCCATCGAACTGATGGAGGCAAAGACGGCGGAGCTCGACAACATCGAAGTCGTCACCGCCAGAACAAAATATCCGCAGGGCGCAGAGAAGATGCTGATCAAACGCGTCATGGGCAGGCAGGTGCCGCGCGGCGGTCTGCCGGCAGATGTGGGCTGCGTAGTCAGCAATATCAGCACGGTCAAGGCGATTTCCGATGCGATTCAGACGGGCATGCCCCTGACAGAGCGCGTGGTCACGGTGACCGGTGAGAAGATCGCGAAACCGGGGAACTATATCGTGAAGATCGGTACCAGCGTGAAGGCCCTCATTGATTACTGCGGCGGCGTGACGGACGCAGACGTCGACATCAAGATGGGCGGCCCGATGATGGGATTCGATCTGCCTGATACCGATGTGCCGATCATCAAATCCTCGAACGGCATCATCTGTGTAGACACCGACCAGACGCAGGAAGTCGCCTGCATCAAGTGCGGCCGCTGCGTGGATGTGTGTCCGATGGAGCTTTCCCCGCTGTACTTCCAGAAGTATGCAAACGAAGAGAACTGGCAGGGCATGCTGGATCTGAATGTCAGAGACTGCATCGAGTGCAGATGCTGCGAATTCATCTGTTCCTCCAAGATCCCGCTGGTCAGCAAGATCAAGGCCGGTAAAAAAGCAATAATGGAGATGAAGTGATATGTTAATTACCCAGATAAAAGAAAAGGAAACGATCGTATCACTGGTGAGCGGGAAAGTATTTATCATCAATTGCCAGGGATGCAGAGAGGTCAGCTTTCCGGTAGAGGAGGCGGAAGAGCTTCAGAAGGAACTCGCCGCGGAAGGAAAGGTGACGGGAATACTTACGACGGATTATATCTGCAATCCGGAAAACATGAAGCTTCGGCTGGCAAAACATCAGGGCGAGATTGATGCGGCAGACATGGTTCTGGTCTTTTCCTGCGGAGTCGGCGTGCAGACAGTCTCCGAGTACCTGGACGGCAAGAAGGTTTTCGCGGCCTGCGACACCTACGCCCTGCCGGGTTATCAGGGCGTGACGCCCCTGGAATATGACTGTGACCAGTGCGGCGAATGCTACCTGAATATCACCGGCGGCATCTGCCCGCTGACAGCCTGCTCCAAGAGCCTGGTCAACGGCCAGTGCGGCGGGGCCAAAAACGGCAGATGTGAGGTGGACAGCAACATGGAGTGCGGATGGGAGCGCATCCAGAGGCGGCTTGCCCAGGTTGGCCGTCTTGATGTGCTGAAATGCCCCGTACAGATCCGCAACTATGCGACCGACAAAGAGGTATGAGAGAATCTGTTTAGCCTGTTGGATAAAGCCTATTAGATAAAAATCAGGAGAATGCAAAAATGAAAATATCAGAAATGTTTGATCGTGGTGAATTTGTCGTAACTGCGGAAGTAGGGCCGCCGAAGGGATTTCAGATTGATGAGCTGGTGAAGGAAGCGAAAGAATACCTGAGCGGCATTTCCGCTGTCAATGTCACAGACTGTCAGTCTTCTGTCATGCGTCTGGGCTCCCTGGCCACCTGTAAAGTGCTCAAAGATGCAGGCCTGAACCCGATCTATCAGCTGACCTGCCGCGACAGGAACCGGATTGCCCTGCAGTCGGATATCCTGAGCGCCGCCCTGTTCGGCATCGACAATATTCTGTGCCTGACAGGCGACCACACCAAGCTGGGCGACCATCCGGGCGCAAAGCCGGTCTTCGATCTGGACTCTGTGTCTCTGCTTCACACGGTAAAGACACTGGAGAGCGGCAAGGATCTCGGCGGCAATGACCTGGTGGGAGATGCCCCGTCCTTTGCCAAGGGCGCTGTCGTGTCCCCGTGCAGCGAGTCTGTTGACGCGCAGCTGGCAAAAATGGAGCGCAAGGTAATGGCCGGCGCCGAGTATTTCCAGACACAGGCCGTTTACGACTCCGAGAAATTCATCGAGTTCATGGAGAAGGCAAAACAGTTCGGAAAGCCGGTGCAGCTGGGAATCGTCATTCTGAAGAACGTCGGCATGGCCCGTTACATGAACAACAATGTGGCAGGTATCCATGTACCGGATGAGATGATCGAAGAACTCAAGGCCGACAAGGAAAAGACAAAGGCCGGAATAACGGGAATTGAAATTGCGGCCCGCATTATCAAAGAGTGCAAGCCGTACTGCCAGGGTGTGCACATCATGGCGCTCGGCTGGGAGTCCAAGGTGCCGGCGCTGCTGAAGCTCGCAGAGATCTGAGGCTGCAGGCGGAGAGCATAT
>CADBNA010000141.1 GCA_902795835.1 uncultured Lachnospiraceae bacterium
GAGACTCTCCTCTGTATGTGTCATCGTCACTTCAATCTCTTTCATCTGTGTTCTCACTCTCCCCGCTCTCAGCAGCCTTCCGCGGCGAAGCAGTGCTCTCCCGGATGATCAGCCTGCTGCGGTATTCCAGCCTCGTGATGGGATATGCGGCGGGCTTTTCACTCCGGTTCTCCATGCGGTCCTTCAGCAGGTGGAAGGCACTGGCTCCGTGGTCCTCCGTTGAATGATCCACGGTTGTAAGCCCAATCCGCCGGAAAGCCGACGGAAACACATTGTCAAAGCCGCAGAGACTGTAGTCCTCCGGGACGCGGCAGCCCTTCTCCAGCAGTCCGTCCAGTACGCCGTACCCCACCATATCGTTGATCGCCACGATGGCGGTGATCTTTGAATTCCGCACACACTCAAACGCAAGCTCCCTGCCGGACTCCAGCTCGATTCTCGACGAGCGGAGAATCTCCTGTTCATACTGGTTGTCCTTACAGTAGACGGTCACACTGCCTTCCGGACAGAGCTTTCTGTATGCCTCCTGAAGCCCCTCGCAGCGCCGGACCCGTGAGATGTGATGCTCATTCAGGGATGTCGTCAGGTAGGCAATGTGCCTGTGGCCGAGACCGATCAGATACTCCGCTACCATCTCTCCTGCCTTGAAGTTGTTGACATCTACCGTGTCAATCCCAAGGTCATTCACTATATCGCCGACCGCTACCACCGGGATCTGCCGGTCAATCTCCCGGGCACGCTCCTTCTGCAGCGGGTTCATCAGGTAGATGATGCCGGAAATCTTCTGCCTGGACAGCATGTTCAGAATCTGCAGCTCCACATGCGGATTCCAGTAAGTGTTATAGACGTGGGCAAGGTATCCGCTGGCCAGGGCAGCCCGGTCAATCCCCATGATAATCGTCGTATGGTAGGCATTGTTCACCGACGGACTGATCACGGCAATCTCCCGCAGACGGTTTCTGGCCGACGGCGGCGTATACTCGTACCGTCGGGCACATTCCAGCACACGCTCCACAAGCTCCGGCGTAAACCGTGACAGTTCCTTCCCGTTGAGGATCATCGAGACGCTCGCCGCAGTGACGCCGAGTTCGTCAGCAATGTCTTTCAAAGTAACCCTTTTGCCCAAAGATGCATACTCCTTTCATACGAGAGGCGTCCTTTTGAGGAAAAACAGCTTTCCTATTCCTCCGGGACGACAGAACCGCCCTCCGGTCTTTCTCAATCGCGGTTGCTTAAGTTTAGCAGAAGAATTAAGCATTTTTCAACTGACATTTCTCACAAAAAGAACACGAAAAAACTATGCAAAAGGCCGAATTGTTGGATAGTCTGTTGACGGAAATGCGTTGTCATGTTACTATCCTTTCACTGAATCCGGGTACGGTTTCAAAAATTTAAGCAATATTTTAACAGGAGGAAATCATGAAGAAAGTTCTCACTCTTACCCTCGCGCTCGTGATGGTCTTCGCGCTTTGCGCAGGCAGCTTCACCGCTTCCGCTGCAGATGACTACCACATTGTTCTCAAGCTCAGCCACGTTTTTGCGCCCACCGAGCAGCTCACCGTTGAGATGGAGCAGGTTGCCCAGCGCATCTATGACCGCACCGGCGGTGCAGTCGAAATCCAGACCTACGGCTCCAGCCAGCTGGCTGTCTACAAGGACAACCTCCAGCAGGTCGTGGACGGCGCCAACTGGATTGCCTGTGAAGACCCCTCTTACCTCGCTGACTACAACATCAACTTTGAAGCTCTGATCGCCCCGATGCTGTACGCCAACCTCCAGGAGTACTCCTATGTCTGCCAGTCTGATGTCGTCAAGGCTCTCTGCCAGGACATTGAGGACAACTACGGCATCCACGTCCTCGCTCTCGACTTCAACGTCGGTCTCCGCTGCATGCAGACCAACAAGGTCATTGTCACCCCCGACGACATGAAGGGCATGAAGATCCGTGTTCCCAACAGCTCCATGTACATCAACTGCCTGACAGCCATGGGCGCCACTCCGGTCGCCATGCCTTTCGGTGAGACCATCTCCGCTGTGCAGCAGGGTGTTGTCGACGGTCTGGAAGGCAACATGAATGCCTACTCTACCAACGGTTCCGCCGAGGTTGCCAAGCAGATGTCCTTCACCAACCACCTGATCGGAACCTGCGGCGCCTACATCAATATCGATGTCTGGAACGGCATCCCCGAAGAGTACCGTAACATCATTCAGGAAGAGTTCACCTACGGTGCTGCCGAGCTGACCCAGTTCACCGATGACAACTTCCAGAGCACCATGGAGATGCTCGAGGCCGAGCAGGGCTGCCACTTCAACGATGTCGACGTTGACGCCTTCCGTGCCGTCATGCAGCCCGAGTATGACCGCATGGTCGCAGAAGACGGTGTCACCGACGGCTTCATCGCCGAGCTCCAGGCTCTGGTTGCCGAATACGACGCTGCCAACGCTGCGTAAGGAATTCCGACAGAAACCAACCAATTCCGTTTCCCTCAGACGCCCTGCCTCACCTTCCGAGGCAGGGGTCTGTCGATTTTGCTGAAGGAGGGTGTGTCATACCTTGAAAGACACTTTGGGAAAACGTATTCTGAAGAATCTGGACGCATGGTTTGCCGGACTGATGTTCGCTGTCACCATGGTTCTGGTTATCGTCAACGTCTTCTCCCGATATTTCTTCAACTCCCCGATCGCCTGGGTGGAAGAGGTGGCTACCAGCTGCTTTGTCTACACGGTCTTTGTCGGAGCTGCCTGGTGCCTCCGCACCCGCCAGCATGTCGGTGTCGATCTGCTGGTCGAACGTCTCCCTGAAAAGGCCAGGGAAGTTGTCCATTTCCTGACTGATCTCATCATCCTGGTTCTGAACAGCTATATCACCTATCTGAGCGTTCTGTTCATCCGCTCCTCCAGAGTCAAGACCATGCCGATTCTGAAGATATCGGTCAATTACCTGTACGCTGCCCTGACACTGGGCTTCGGCCTGATGGCGATCTACTCTCTGGTACACTGCTGGGAGGATCTCCGCAGTCTCTTCGGCAAGGAGAAAGAGGAGGTGCAGAAGTCCATATGACCATGTATCTTCCGATTATCATCGCCCTGGTTCTGTACTTTACAGGGATTCCCATCGCCTACGCGCTGATGGGCGGTACGCTGTACTACTTCACCTTTATTGATACGACTTCCAAGGCCTATCTGCTCCTGCAGAAGTTCATCACCTCGACGCAGTCCTTCCCCTTCCTGGCGATTCCCTTCTTCATCATGGCCGGCTCCATCATGAACTACGCTGGCATGAGTGACAAGCTGATGGCCTTTGCCGATGCCCTGACAGGACACAGGCCCGGCGGTCTTGCCCAGATCAACGTCCTGCTCAGCATGCTGATGGGCGGCTGCTCCGGCTCCGCCAACGCGGACGCCGCCATGGAATGCAAGATGCTGGTCCCCGAGATGGAAAAGCGCGGCTACGGGAAAGGCTTCTCCGCGGCTATTACGGCAGCCTCCTCCTGTATTACCCCCATCATTCCTCCCGGTATCAACCTGATCGTCTACGGCCTCATTGCGGGTGCCTCTGTCGGCAAGCTCTTTGCAGCCGGTTATATTCCCGGATTCGTTATGGCGCTGGCGCTGATGGTGACGGTAAACATCATTGCCAAAAAACGCGGCTATGTCCCCAGCCGTGACAACCGTGCCAAAGGCAAGGAGATTGCCAAGCAGGCATTGGATTCCTTCTGGGCTCTGTTCTTCCCCCTTGGCATCATCATGGGTATGCGCATGGGGCTCTTCACGCCGACAGAAGCCGGCGGCGTCGGGATTCTCTACTGCTTCATTATCGGCAAGTTTGTCTATAAGGGGCTGCACAGAGAGCACTTTATTCCCATTTTCAAAGAGACCATTGCGGGCACCTGCACGGTCATGCTGATTATCGTGGCGGCAAATCTCTTCGGTTATTACCTCACCTGGGAGA
Organism: uncultured Lachnospiraceae bacterium; assembly: GCA_902795835.1. The sequence goes on from CADBNA010000141.1 coordinate 3,953, forward strand.
ACATCCCCAACGCCCTGATGCGTTCTGTCAGCGGCATTGCCAGCAACAAGTATCTGATGCTGCTGATCCTGAATGTCGCCCTGCTGATTATGGGTATGTTCCTGGAAGGCGGCGCCGCTCTGATCATCCTCGCCCCTCTGATGGTTCCCCTTGTAAAGGCTGCAGGCATCGATCTGGTACACTTCGGCATCGTAGTCAACGTCAACATTATGATCGGCGGTCTGACTCCGCCCTTCGGCTCCATGATGTTCACCTGTGTGTCCATCACCGGCGCAAAAATGTCAGACTTCATCCGCGAAGTCCAGCCCTTTATCCTTGCTCTGATTATCGCGCTGCTGCTGCTCACTTATATTCCGGGTCTCTCACTTCTTCTGCCGAATCTGATCTATTAACAGAATCCCATCTCATATTTTAAGGAGATTAATTATTCATGATCGTTTATGCACACCGCGGCTACAGCGGCGCATATCCTGAAAACACCATGCTCTCCTTCCGGAAGGCCGCAGAGCTCGGCACAGACGGTATTGAGCTGGATGTCCAC
>CADBNA010000142.1 GCA_902795835.1 uncultured Lachnospiraceae bacterium
TAATAACAAACGAGCAAGACTTTCTACGGAGACAGACTATGAGCTGGATAGATGAACAGATCCGTCAGAGAAAGAAAAAAGACAGCCAGGCATTCGCCGACTCCCTTCTGGAGGCGGCGGGTACCGTCATGGGCAAAAAAAATCAGTATATCAACGATGACCGCCGTCTGACCGGCAGCGCGCTTGAAAAAATCCTGCGGTATTACCACCGCTCCTATGAAGAGACCCCGGAATCCATTGACACCCTCGAGGAGCAGCTGGAATATGTCATGTATCCGCAGGGCATGCTGTACCGCAAGGTTTCGCTGGAAGACGGCTGGTACCGGCATGCGGTGGGCGCCTATCTCGGTTTCCGTGAAGAAGACGGCAAACCGCTGGCACTGATCCCGTCCGGCCTGTTCGGATACCGGTGCTACGATCCCATAGCCGGAGATTCTTACCTGCTCAATAAAAAGACAGATGATCTGGTCCAGAAAGAAGCCTACTGCTTCTACCAGCCGTTTCCGCAGTCCAAGATCAATATCCCGGCCCTGTTCTGGTATATCCTCGGCAACATGCACATCCAGGATTTTCTGAAGATCATCGGCATCACGCTCGCAGTGACCCTGGTGGGCTTCCTGGTCCCGAAGCTGACAAACCTGTTGTACGGTCCTGTCCTGCAGAGCAAAAGCATCCATGTTCTGGTCGCCATGGCCACATTTATGATCAGCGTCGGCATCAGCAAACTCCTGATCACAACGGCGCGTGACCTGATCAGTGCCTGCGTGGACACGCGCATTCAGCTGAATGTAGAGGCGGCAACCATGATGCGGATGCTCTCTCTGCCGCCGAGTTTTTTCCGGCAGTTCAGCTCCGGCGAACTCTCATCCAGAATCCAGTCAGTGAACTCACTTTGTTCAACGCTGGTAAATACTGTCCTTACAACTGGAATCACCTCTCTGATTTCCCTTTTGTATGTGACACAAATCTTCCGGTACGCCCCTTCACTGGTCTATCCGTCTCTCGTAATCATCCTGCTGACGATCGGGTTCTCATTCCTGACCATGATCATGGAGATGCTCCGGCAGAAAAAAATCATGGAGACCGAAGCAAAGACCATGGGGCTTTCCTATGCCCTCATCAACGGCGTCCAGAAGATCCGTCTGGCCGGCGCGGAGAAACGGGCTTTTGCCAAATGGTCCTCCAGCTACAACAAATCAGCCGAGCTGCTTTACAACCCGCCAATCTTCCTCAAGGTAGGAAGCGTCATCACAGAGGGGATCACCCTGATCGGAACCATCGTGCTGTACGCCATTGCCCTGAGAACCCATATCAGAGTCAATGATTACATGGCCTTCAACGCCGCATACGGTACGGTTATGGGTGCCTTCAGTTCCGTGCTCTCTATTGCCATGATCGTAGCCAGGATCAAGCCCGTATTGGACATGGCCAAGCCTATTCTCGATGCCATACCGGAAACCGGCGAGCGCAAAAAGATGGTGACCTCCCTGAAAGGCAACATCGAGATGAACAACGTGACCTTCCGCTATGCAGAAGGCGGACCGGCAATCGCAGACCATCTGTCACTGAAAATCCATGCCGGCGAATACGTCGCTCTGGTCGGGCCTTCAGGCGCCGGAAAAACCACGCTGATGCGGCTGCTGCTGGGATTTGAAAAACCGGAACTGGGAACAATCTATTATGACGGAAAAGATATAGACCAGATCGACCTGACCTCCCTGCGGCGGAAAATCGGCACAGTCATGCAGAACGGCGGTCTGTTCAACGACAGCATCTATGCCAACATCGCCCTCTCCTCCAACTCCCTCACAATGGACGAGGCCTGGGAAGCCGCAGAGACAGCCTGCATCGCCAACGACATCCGCTCCATGCCCATGGGCATGTTCACCATGATCTCCGAAGGCCAGGGCGGCATCTCCGGCGGCCAGAAACAGCGCATCATGATCGCGCGCGCCATCGCCCCGAAGCCATCCATCCTGATCTTCGACGAAGCGACATCCGCCCTCGACAACATCGCCCAGAAAAAGATCACCGAAGCCCTGGACAGCCTGCACTGCACCCGCATCGTAATCGCCCACAGACTCTCCACCATCAAGAGCTGCGGCCGCATCCTCTATCTGGGCAACGGCAGGATACTCGAAGAAGGAACCTACGACGAACTGATGGCCAAAAACGGCCTATTCGCCGACATGGTGGCAAGACAGCAGCTGTAAACACAACAGCAGTAAAGAGAGATGAGACGAGGAGACAGGGGTCAGACCTGTGTCTCCTCAGCTATAAAGCATATTCCTAAGCAAACAATAATAACGGGCTGCCATCTTCGGCAGCCCTAAAAAATGCATTAATTATTAAAATATACTGTAACCAAAATCAATCAACGAACATACGAAGCATCCACAAATCCA
>CADBNA010000143.1 GCA_902795835.1 uncultured Lachnospiraceae bacterium
ACCATTTTCTTAAAGAGCGGCAGAAACAGATTGATGAGCCATTTGGTCAGAGAGATCATGGCGTTGAACAGGAAACCAAAGGGAAGCAGCAGGACTTCCAGGACCCTGCCCGAGTGACTCAGGATCAGGTACAGGAGAAGGCTTGCCAGGACGGCAAAAACAACGATTCCGGCCAGCTCCGCCATGTTCGCCGCCCTGAGCTTCAGACCCGCGCCGGCACCCATCCGCTTTCTTCGAAGGACCAGAATACCGAGAAAAAGGTACAGGCCGGCGCATACAGCCGCCATGGGGCGGATGGGCCATTTGCCGAGACAGACGAAGAACACGATGATGACCGGTACCGCCGGAAAGGCAAACCAGTATTTATATTCTTCATAATGGATCCTGTTCGCGCCGGCAAGCGTCAGGACAAAAAAGAAAGCAAGGATGACCGCTGTGATCACCGCCTCCGCAAAGCTTTGCACCGCCAGAAAACTCAGCGCCGGCATAAGGCCGCAGAGGACTTTTGCCGCGGCAGAGCCGTTTGTCTTCTGCAGGATCAGTGAAGACAGGAATCCCAGCAGAAGGACCGTACCCGTCAGCAGCCATGCTTCGCTGTAGGATTCGATCAAAGCGGCAAAAGTAAAACAGAGAAGAAGATCGCAGACCGTCTTCAGCGCGTTAACAAGCAGCATCCCGGTCCACCTCCGCTTCCAGCACGCAAAGCTCATATTCGCTGTACCTCTGCAGACGGGCGAGCGCTTCCCGCTCCTTAGCCGACAGCGGCGGGCTGATGATAAAATAACTGCGGCTCCTCTTCCGTTCCCTTATACAGCGTTCGACCAGGCTGTCGAACGAGGAATGACTGAACAGTGTCGAGCGGCCCAGGTTCGTCATCAGCTGATTCAGGTGCTTCGTCCCGAAGCCTTCTTCCAGGTTCCCGGCGTCTCCATTGGAGAGGAACTGATAGGGGATCCGCTCCTGTTCCAGGCGCTCGCAGACGGTCCGGACGATCTCGAAGCTCTTTTCCTTCTCCTCCTCGCTGCCCGAGGCCATGTTCAGCACCACCGCAGCGTTGGCATCCACCGTGTAGTCGCTGTTCCTGACCATGAGCCGTCCTGCCCTGGCGCTGTGTTTCCAGGAGATCTTTTTCATCGGCTCCCGTCCTGTGTAATCCAGATATCCCACCGTCAGCACAGGGTCTTCCATGATGAAGCGCCGCACAGAAATGTCTCCGATATAACCGCCCAGGACTCTGAGCACCGGCTCGTCAGCACAGAGTTTCGGCATCACCGTAATGTCGGCATGGATCTCCTCGGATCTGACCCAGGACCTGAAGCCCAGAAAATCGCCGGTCTGCACATAGTATTTCCCGCTCCGGTAAACGCCCCGCTTCGGCAGCGTGAACAGGACTGTGTGCCGGAAGCTGCGGTGCGGGAGCAGGAACAGGCTGTGGGATCTGCAGCTGTCTTCTTTCCCCGCGATCGCCGCCCCGTCCGGCATATACTCGTAGAAATTGATGTAAAGGATCGGAAAAAACCAGTTGTTGACCAGGCTGCCGGTGAAGGCGATCGTTTCGCCCGGTTCGGCAAGCTGTGTGTCAAAGGTATATCGCAGCCACAAATGCCGCGACGACCCGGGCGTGACCGCAAGCTGCATCAGCAGGATGACCGCCACGAGCCCGATGAGGACAAAAGTGATCATATATTTTCCAGAGGGACCTGCGTCTCTGTCAGGATCCTTTCCATGATCCGTACCGGATCCAGATGACTTCCCGGGGCCATGAGCAGGCGGTGGGACAGGACCGGGACCGCTTCTTTCTTAATGTCTTCCGGAATAACGTAATCCCTGCCCGCTATGGCGGCGCAGATCTGGGCGGCCTTGTACAGCGCCAGAGTCCCCCTCGCCGAAACGCCGCAGGCAGTCTGCTCACTGCCGCGGGTCGCTTCGATCAGATCCATGAGATAGGCTTTCACGTCTGCGGAGGCGGTCACAGCGCCGATCTCCTTACGGACGGCTGCCGTATCGGCAGCATCGACCACAGGCTGCAGTTCTCCGATGATATCCCTAGCGTCCCGGCGTCCCATCAGGGAGATCTCCTGGTCCCTTTCCATATAGCCCAGGCTGAGCTTCATGAAGAAACGGTCCAGCTGCGCTTCGGGCAGAGGGAATGTTCCGTAAGATTCGATTGGGTTCTGGGTACCCATGACGATAAAGGGATCGTCCAGCGGGAAGGTCTCCCCGTCCACCGATACCTGGCGTTCTTCCATCGCCTCCAGCAGCGCGGACTGTGTGCGCGGCGTCGCCCGGTTGATCTCGTCCGCAAGGACCACGTTGGAGAAGACCGGTCCCTTCCGGAATACAAAATCCCCTTCCTTCTGGTTGAAGAAATGGATGCCGGTCAGGTCAGACGGCAGCAGATCAGGTGTGAACTGGATCCGTTTGAAATCGCCGCCGATGCATCTGGCAAACGCCCGAAGCAGCATCGTTTTCCCGGTTCCGGGCAGATCTTCCAGCAGCACATGCCCTCCGGCCAGAAAACAGATGACCAACTGCCGGATCACCTCATCCTTACCGATGATCACCTTTCCTGCATTCTGAACGATCCTGTCGGTATACTCTTTTGCCGTCATCATGATCAGCCCCCTATTCCGGTCAGCCTGCCGCTGCCCCTGTGCCTGTTCTTTTGTCAAGTATATCATTATTTACGCAGATTGTTAGGCTTTTCCTGAAGCCATGCCACATAAAGGCATAAACCGGTTTTCCAGCGTTATTTTTTATCCATAATGCTTTCCCTTCTGCTGTGTTCCTGTATCTTTCTTTCATCCATCCTGCCCTATGCGGATCCGTATCTGTTTATCGTTCCAGAAATCCGAATACGGCCCGGTTGAACTCTTCCGGCTTTTTATTTGCAATAAAGTGATTTCCCTTAATAAACACAAGCTGGCTGTCCGGAATACACTCCGCGATCAGGCGGGTATGCGCTTCCAGGATCATGTCG
>CADBNA010000144.1 GCA_902795835.1 uncultured Lachnospiraceae bacterium
CTGACCCCATTACAGAATTGTTATCGATGTAACATCTGCTTAAAGGGGTCAGGCACCAATGTTTTGCCTAATAGACCGTTAAGCATGTCTGCCAGAGCAGGGAAAGTATCCTGGCTCGGATTCGTTGCCTGCACCCGTCTTCCCGGTTTCCCAGTGACCCCGGAAACGGCATCAGATCCGTTCCGGCAGTGGTGTGGCTCATCCTTACAGTGGCGGTACCGCATCAGCTTTTACTGATTTCCATGTCCGCTGCTCTGAGTCCTTTTTTAATTTACAGAGACCTGAAACAGATCCGCAGCTGTTTCCTGCCTTCTGTAAAGACTATACCATAGTTTTCTGTGCCGGCAAAACGCAACGTATTGATACTCAGCCATCAATAATATTTATATCCATTTCAAATCAAGAGGAGCCACATTGGTGCCTGACCCCATTACAGAATTGTTATCGATGTAACATCTGCTTAAAGGGGTCAGGCACCAATGTTTGAAGTATCTGGCATCTTCTGCCAGGGAGCCAAAGGGACGGTTCCTTATGGCTCATGAGCCATAAGGAACCGTCCCTTGCGGTCACACTTCTCCCCCGACAAGGAACATCGGCATGAAAGCACGCAGTTCTTTCTCCAGATCGTCTGCCGCTTCTTCCGGATCCCGGATCTGCGGGCCGATATCGGGGATGCTGAACACTTTCCCGAATTTCAGGTCCATCAGATACTGCAGGTCCCAGAGAGGCCGGACCTTGCTGCTCATGAACAGCTCCCGACTGACCGGCTCAAAGGTATCTCCTTCTCCGCTATGGGAAAAAATCCCCCGTCCCTTTTCTTTTTTCATGCGCTCATCCAGATACCGGAAGGTCTTCATTCGCTCTTCATCGTAGAGATGCAGATAGTAATTCCCGTCGAAAACCAGAAGAACACCGCCCGGCCGCAGGACCCTCTGCCATTCGCGGTAAGCCTTTTCGGGATCACTGAGCGTCCAGGTAATATTCCGGCTGATCACCATGTCAAAGGAATCATCCGGAAAGTCGGTTTCCTGGCAGTCCATGACGCGAAGCTTCGCGTCGACGCCCGCAGCCCGCACGTTCTCTTCCGCCGCCTTAATCATGTTTTCCGTCAGGTCTATACCGGTTACACGATGCCCCCTCTCACCCAGCGTGACAGGGAAAAACCCGGGACCGGTTCCACAGTCCAGAATGTCCAGCAGCCCGCTTTTCGGGGCATAAGAGAGTACAAGGTCTCCCCAGGCCTCCTTTTCCTTTCCTTCGGAAGATAATTCCCGTTTCACGCCCTCATCATAAACTGTTGCGTCGCCTTCCCAGATATCTTTTATTTCTTTTTTCAGCATGTTTTATCCTTTCTGTGTGATGTCAGAAAACCGTCCTCCCTGCCCGCATATCAGTTCCCGGAAATATCCGTCCTGATTCATCAGCTCCTCATAAGTACCAGTCTGCACTGTGCGCCCGTCGCGCAGAACCACAATCCGGTCCGCTGAACGGATAGTGGACAGGCGGTGCGCCACCAGAATCGTGGTGTGGACTTTCCCGGATTCTCTGAGAGATTCCTGAATCTCCTTCTCGTTCTCCGTATCCAGGCTGGACACGGCTTCATCCATAATCAATACCGGGCTTTCGGCTAAAAGAGCCCGGGCAATGGCAATCCTCTGTTTCTGTCCGCCGGAAAGCGTGGCGCCGCCCTCCCCGGGTATGGTGTCATATCCCTCGGAAAAAGAGCAGATAAAGTCATGGGCATGTGCCAGGCGGGCAGCCTGTTCTACCTCCATGTCTGTAGCGGAAGGTCTTCCCAGCCGGATATTTTCCCGAAGGGAAATACGAAACAGGTACACATCCTGCAGAACGGCTGCCGTCAGGCGGTGCAGCGATTCCAGCGGGATATCACGCAGATCATGACCGCCGATGCGGATGCCGCCCGCAGACGGATCCCAGTATCGGAGCAGCAGATGCAGGCAGGTGCTCTTTCCCGCCCCGGAATGTCCCGCCAAAGCCAGCGTTTCGCCCGGCTCTGCCCGGAAGCTGACGCCGCGGAGCACCTCTTCATCCCCGGCATGATAACGGAAATGGACATCCTGAAATTCCACCAGCGGCATAAAGCCGGTTCCTTCCGCTCCCACAGACGAATCCCATCCGACCGGTTCCGTGCCGGTATCCTGTACCGTGGGTTCCGCCTCCAGCACGCGGTATACCCGCTCCGCCGCCGCAAAAATCAGTCCGAAATTTCTGGCTGTGCTGCAGATCTCCTGCACCGGCCCCAGTATCATCCCGGCCAGCATGGAAATAAACGGATACCAGAATGACGGGATCTCTCCCCGCACGATCAAAACCGCGGCTGCACCGGTAACAAAAAGCATAGAGATTCCCAGCGTTCCCTGCAGCAGCGCGCCCTCTGTTCCCAGCCTGCAGCCATACCGAAACTGGCTGTCGTAAAAACGGCTCATGTAGGCTCTGTTTTTCTCCGTGTAAGCCCTGCGGTAATTCATGGAGAGAATCTCTCTCATTCCCTGGATGCCTTCCACAGTTACCGCGTTGGCATCTCCCAGCTGATCCCGTACTCTGCGACCTTCCCTGTCGGCCTGTTTTTTCATCAGGGCCGGTATCCAGACCATCAGCAGGATAAAAGGAATCATCAGCAAGGGCAGCAGCAGATGGATGCTGCCCAGAATCAGGCAGAGAACCAGCGGCGCAATCACTGCTACGAGAATGCTGCCGAAGGTGTGGGCAAAAAACCACTCCAGCAGCTCAACATCGCTCATCAGGGTGGACGCCAGCTGTCCGGACCGCATGTCCAGCAGAATAGCAGGCGAAACCCTCTCTATTGCGTCGAAAAGCTGAATTCTCAGATCTGCCAGTATTTTAAATGCAATATCATGATTCAGCCACATCTCCAGAAAGAAAAAGAAGACACGGGCGGTCACGGCGGCAGCAGTGCAGATAATCATCATCCGCAGACTGCCCGGCAGCGTACCTGCAATGGCCAGGCCGACAATATAGGCGCCAAGAGCCGATACGGCAACAATAGACAGCTGATGGCACACACCGGACGCAACAGCTCCGGCCATTTCAGCCCTGTATGCCCGGAGATGACGCACCAGGCGTATGGCCTGAACGAGCCGGCCGTTCTCTTCCGCATGCGTCTTTTGCTCAGTCATCGTACCGCCTCCTTTCTGAACCGTCCATCTCCCTCTGCGCGGCTGTCAGTGCCTGATAGGCCGGACAGGAAGAAAGCAGCTCCTGATGTGTGCCGCAGCCCTCGACCCGTCCGCCCTGCAGCACATAAATGCGGTCCGCATGCTCGATTGTCGACAGACGATGCGCTATCACAAGTGTCGTCCTGTCTTTCATACAGCGGTCCAGGGCCTCCTGGATCCGTGCCTCATTTTCCAGATCCACACTGGAAGTCGCTTCGTCCAGGATCAGAATCGGCGCATTCTTCAGAATCGCTCTCGCAATGGAGATACGCTGCCGCTCACCTCCCGAAAGTGTGGCCCCCTTTTCCCCGACAACCGTATCATACCCCTTCGGCAGCGCCATGATAAAATCATGGGCATTTGCCTGTATGGCCGCCTCCTGCATTTCCCGGTCTGTGGCATCCGGTCTGGCCATGCGCAGGTTATCCCGGATGGTTCCGTAGAAAAGCCTTGACTCCTGAAAAACCACAGCAATCATCCCGCGCAGTTCCTCAACCGGTATATCCCGGATATCCCTGCCGTTTATGCGGATGGCACCCCCTGTCACATCATAGAACCGCAGCAAAAGCTGAACCAGGGTAGATTTCCCGGATCCCGATCTGCCGACAATGGCGGTCACGCTTCCAGAAGGGATTTCCAGATCCACAGAACACAGGACATCCGGATTGTCCGGCCCGTAGCGGAACCGGACCTGCTCCGCCGTGATCGCCGGCAGCCCGTTTTTTTTATCACTCCCCGGAATGTGCTCCCTTCCATCCTGAAGCCGTACCGGCTCATCCAATACACGGAACAGTTCCTCTGCCACCGACAGGCCGAGATAACTGCTGTGCCAGTACGTGTTCATCTCCCCGATCGGTTTCATACACTCACCGATCAGGAACAGAATGAGCAGCAGACTGCCATAAGTAAGCCTTCCCTGTGTCAGGTGCACAGCTGCAATCAGAATGCTGGCTGCCGTCCCGATTGTCGTACAGGCGACAATGACATCCGAATCTGCCAGAGACACATTCAGGTTCTTCATGGACTCTCCCGCAAAATGCCATGCTCTTTTTGCGAGTCTTCTCCCGGAGCGGCGGCTGGCCCCCAGAGATTTCAGCGTGCTCATTCCCTGCATGTAATCAATGTACTGCGCATTCAGATCCGCGTAGTCCTGCCAGTATTCAATCATAACGCGCGACACTGCCGGCATAAAAAGATGCGGCACTGCAATCGAGCACACAGCCATGACCAGGACCAAGATCCCGACCGTCCTGTCCAGATGCCACATCCAGATGGCGGAAACAGCCGTAGATACCGCCACTACCGCAACCTGGGGAAGGTACAGCACCAGATACGGTTCGAAAGACTCCACCCCGTCTGTCACCAGAGACTGCAGGTCGCCGCTCCTGCGGTCCGTCACATAGGCCGGTCCCAGCCGCAAAAGCTGATCCAGAACCCGGCTCCGGATCAGAGCCTTGACTCTGGCGCCCATTTTTTTATTAAACCCTTCCTGTACGCGCACCAGAATCATCCTGGCGGCCAGCGCGGCGCACGAAAAAGTCAGGCAGGTCACTGCCTGCCGGATCCCTTCTCCTCCCAGGATGGCCGCGATCGCCTTTGCCACAAAAAAGGCCTGCGCAAAGCTCAGGGCAACTGCCGCCAGACCCATCAGGATCTTCTGGCAGACCTCAAAAGGAACCTCACGCAGGAAACTGATCAGTTTTCCGTATTTGATCATATAAATCTCCGCTTCTTATGCATAATTCTCCCTGAAAACCGGCAGTCTTTTACGGCTCCCTTTCACCGGGGTGCGCGCGCTTTCAGAGCCTCTGCAGAACGGGAATACGGACATGTTCCGCACGTGTCCGGCTTCCCGCTGTCATGATCTGTCTGTCAAAGCCTGCATTTACCGTAACACAAGCGCTGCCGTCTGATCATTCCGCAATGTCCACGATTGTCCAGTTGATCCCTTCATAATCTGTCGGCGCCTGTTCTACATCGGTCAGGCGCTTCGCATTATAGACATAGGAGCGGTTCGGATAGTACATCGGAACAACAATAGCCTCGTCATTGATCAGGGTAAACAGCTCATCATAGATCCCCTGTCTCTTGCTGCTGTCGGTCTCTGCCAGCACTTCATCGATCAGGCTGTTCATCTTCTCGTCATACCAGAAGATGGCGGGGCTGTCCTCTGATGCCTGATAGAAGCAGCTCTTCAGGAAGCCCTGCGGCATCCAGGAATCGGTGAAGGAGCGATAGATAATCATGTCATAGTCTCTGGTGGACCAGATCGCGTCATAATAAGCAGCCGTCTCATCCTCTCTGAGCTGGCAGTCGATGCCGATCTGGGCATAGCAGGACTGGACATATTCGCAGAGGGTCTTCCAGCTCGCGTATTCTTCCGTCTGCAGAACCAGCGTGATAGTAAGCGGCTCTCCATCCTTGTCCAGAATGCCGTCGCCGTCAGAATCCGTATAGCCGGCTTCTGCCAGCAGTTCAACCGCTTTGTCCGGATCATAGGGATAACCCGGGCTGTTTTCTTCCGTCACATACGGTACGCCGGAGGAAAGCAAGCCGGTCGCTGTCGTCACATTGCCGTCCATCAGCCCCTGGCTGATCGCTTCCTGGTCAACGGCATAGTTCAGAGCCTGTCTGACACGGACATCCTGGAACAGTTCATTTTCGTAATTCATGCCCAGGAAAAAGCTCATCGTAGAGACTTCCGAAATCGTGTCCAGATCTTCTTCCGCTTCGATTACACTCTGGTTCTCAGCCGGGATATCGGCAAGACTGATGTCACCTTCGCCGCTCTGCATTGCCATCGTCCTGGACTGTCCGTCTGTCACCTGACGGATAATGATCTTGTCAACCTTCGGCGCTTCGCCATAGTAATAGGGATTCGGTACAAAAACCGCATCCTTTTCGATCTCATAGCTCTCCAGCATCCACTGGCCCGTGCCGACTTCCTGAACAAAATTTCCATCCTCATCCAGAGCGCTCTCTGTCGTCATACGGAATGGCCTCGGATAAGTAAACTCGATGATCGTCGGGTAAGCCGATTTTGCATACGTAAATTTCACGGTATAATCATCGATCTTCTCGATGCTCTCCAGCGGAGCGGAAAAATTACCCCTTACGGTATCGTCCCAGCGGTCCGTATTAAAGATCACATTGTCCGCGTTGAAATCCGTGCCGTCAGAGAATTTCACATCCTGGCGGAGGTGGAAGGTATACTCCAGGCCATCCTCGCTGATTTCATAACTCTCCGCCAGGGCCGGCTCGATCTCTCCGTCGCGGCCATAGCGTACCAGCGGATCGTAAATCAACTCATAGAGCAGGAAATTGTTGCTGGTGCCGACGATAGTGTCCGCCTGCTCCGGATTGATCGGATCCGAGACCAGGACAGTTACGACCTTCTCGCCGTCAGCCTCGCCATCAGCCGCTGCAGGAACGGCGGAAAAGACCATGGCTGCAGTCAGAATGCCGCAGGTAAACAGAGTTGCCCATCGTTTTTTCATGTTTTTCTCTCCTTTTCTGTTTGTTTCTATATCTTACCCGGCAGGGCTGGTCCTGCAGCGGGACGATATCCTGTCTTCCCGGAAAACCGTTACCTGCTGTGACAGGCCACCATATGCCCCTTCCCCGCCTCCTTCATCGCAGGCGCCTCTTCTCTGCACATCGCCCGGCATTCCGGACAGCGGTCAGCGTACGGGCAGCCCGCCTGTCCGCTGACCGGCAGGGCAATCTCTCCTTCGTCTTCCTGCTCAATCGTGCGGAGTCTGGGATTTGCCGCCGGTATAGAGGCAAACAGCTGGCGGGAGTACGGGTGGCACACCCGGTCACCGATCCTGTCGGTTTCTTCCAGATATTCCACGACCTTCCCCTGGTACAGAATGGCCACAGTACTGCAGACATAAGCCACATTGGACAGATCATGGGTGATCAGGAGGTAGGTGACATCATTTTTCTGCTGAATCTCATTAAGAAGGTTCAGCATCTGTTTCCGGATCGAATAATCAAGGCTGGATACCGGCTCGTCACAGATCACGAGCTTCGGACGGAGCACCAGGGCACGGGCAATATTGGCTCTCTGGCACTGTCCTCCGGAAAGCTGTCTGGCATAGCGGTTTTTCAGAGCCGGATCCAGACCGGCTTTTTCCAGCGCCTCGTCGATCCGGTCCTCCGCCTCGGCCCTGCTGCATTTCTCAAAATTCTGCAGCACCTCGCGAATGCTGTCTCCGATGTTATAGGACGGGTCGAAAACACCGCCGCTGCTCTGAAAAATGATCTGTACATGCCGCCTCATCTGGCGGAATTCCGATTCTGTCAGGTTCTGTATTTCCCGTCCCATAAAAACAATTCTGCCTTCTGTCGGGTTTTCAAGCCTGGCAGCAAGCTTCCCAAAGGTTGTTTTGCCGCTGCCGCTTTCCCCGATCAGAGCCAGTGACCGTCCCTGCCATATATCCAGCGAGACATCGTCAACAGCCCTCACAACCGGCCTGCGCCCGTAATACTTCTTCAGATGTTCCGTATGCAGTAAGAGTTCCACGATCTTCTCCTTTACATGATTGCCTGCAGCAGCCGTCTGGTATAGGGATGCTGCGGGTTCTCAAAAACATCCCACACTGTCCCGGTTTCCACAATGGAACCGTTCTGCATAATGGAGACATCATCGGCAATCTCAGCCACAACCCCCAGGTCATGCGTAATGAACAGAACACCCATCCGCTGATCCCGGCTCAGATGCCAGATTTTCTTCAGAATCTGTTTCTGTACCGTCACGTCAAGAGCCGTTGTCGGCTCATCCGCTATCAGGATATCGGTCTGAAGCGCCATTGCTGTCGCAATCATGACCCTCTGGCACATTCCGCCGCTGAGTTCATGCGGCCTGGCCGAAAGAAGTGTCTCCGGATCCCTGAGATTAACCGCTTTCAGATATTCCAGACACTGTTTTTTTGCCTGCTGCCGGCTGATTTTCTGATGCGCCAGTATTCCTTCTGTCATCTGGTCTTCGATCGTAAACAGCGGGTCCAGAGACGCCGACGGATCCTGGAAGATCATGGAAAAAACAGTTCCGTTGCGCTTTCTCCTTTCCCCTTCAGGAAGCCGGAGCAGGTCCTGCTCATCATAAAAAATCTGTCCGTCTGTAATTCGCCCGTTTCTGGCCAGCAGATTCATGACGGCCAGAGAAGTAACCGATTTTCCGCTCCCGCTCTCTCCTACCAGCGCTGTAATGCTTCCTTTCCGGACAGTCAGATCCACTCCCCGCACGGCATGAACAGTTCCGCCTGATGTGTCGAAATCCACACTGAGATGCCGGATCCGCAGTTCCTTTTCCTTTTGTTCAGTCTGCTGATAATCCATCCTGGATGCCCTCCCCGAGTAAATTAAAAGCCAGAACCACGATAAAAATCGCAACACCCGGTATCATCATCAGTTCCGGATGCGTCTGCAGATATTCTCTGCTGCCGCTGAGCATTATTCCCCACTCGGGAGCGGGAGCCTGAACACCCAGACCCAGGAAGGAAAAACTGGCGATATGCAGGATCAGTCTTCCGATTTCCAGTGTCGCCATGACAATGATAGACGGCGCGATGTTCCGCAGCACATGGCGCAACAGGATCCGCACATTGCCGCAGCCCCCTGCGCGGAGTGCCATCATATAATTCTGTCCTTTGACCTGAAGGGTCAGGGCTCTGGTCAGCCTGGCATATTCCGCCCAGAATACGAGTGACATGGAGAACACCAGGTTCCGGCCGCTGGCTCCCAGCGTTCCCGCAATTGCCAGCGCCACCACGAAGGAGGGGACAGCCATGAACACGTCAATCACCCGCATAAGAAAGGAGTCCGTCTTTCCTCCGACATAACCGGCAATCAGCCCGATAGGAACCCCGATCAGGATTGTGATTCCCAGGACCATACCACTGTACAGGAGAGAATAGCGGCTTCCCCAGATCAGTCTGGAAAGCTCACAGCGGCCAAGCTGGTCATTTCCAAGAGGATACGCCGCGCTCGGCCCCTTCAGCTTCATGACGATATTGACCAGAAGCGGGTCATTGGGGGCCAGCACAGGTGCCAGCAGGGCTGTCAGAATAAAGGCCGCCACTATGACAAGTCCCACTTTTGCCCGCGTAGAACGAAATGCCTTGCGCAGATGAAGTCTGGCGACTCCGATACTCTCCAGCTGTTGTTCTTTTTTTTTCATAAGTCACTCCTCCTCCGCAGCCGGGGGATCATCCGCCTGTAAAAACTGTTTTGTCTCCAGGCCCTTACTTCAGCTGTATCCTTCGGTCGATCAGGGAATACATGATATCTACCAGCAGATTCGCAGCAACGACAAAGAACGAAAGGACCAGGATAAAACACTGCAGCACCGGCATATCCTTTGACACGACAGCCTCCAGCGCTGTAAATCCGATTCCGCGGATGGAAAAAATATTCTCGATCACTGCCGAACCGGCAAAGAAACCGACAACCATGCTGACTGAACGCGTCATTACCGGAATAAGAGAATTCTTTAATCCATGCTTCAGAACAATCTTGACCGGCGAGAGACCTTTTGCACGGCAGGCCCGGATATAATCCTGTTTCAGAGCAGCCCTCAGATTTGTCCGGATCAGGCGGATGAGAATCCCGTAGTGTCCTATACTCATGGTGAAGGCAGCAACAATAGGCAGACCGCCGGTCGTTCCCCCGATGACCGGAATCACCTTCAGCTTTACTCCCAGCAGGAACAGCAGCATCAGCCCGATCCAGAAATCAGGCAGAGACGCGCTGATAAAACACAGTGTTTCCACAATTCGGTCAAGCAGGCCCCCTTCGAACACGGCGGAAAGGATCCCCAGAGGGATACTGATCACAAAAAGCATGACGATCGCTGTCAGTGCCAGCTTCAGCGTTTCCGGGAAGTGTCTGGCCAGTTCCTCCAGGGCAGGCCGGTTGGTAGAAATCGAAGTCCCGAAATCGCCGTGCAGCACATTGTTCAGCCATGACAGATACTGCTCTGCCACCGGCCTGTCCAGACCGTATTCATGACGGATCTGGTTGATCTGCTCGACCGTGGGGTGGTTATACGCCTGTTCCGCGAGAATCCGTGCAGGATCTCCGGCCGAAAAGGAAGACAGAATAAACATCAGAACGGTCACAGCAATCAGGACCGGTATCATCTGAAGCACTCTTTTCAAAATATATTTTCCCACTGTATTCCTCCCAGACACACGTCTGTGCCGTTTCCCGCAAAAACAACGAAAGCCTGTGTGTACACCATGATTCGGTGAACAAACACAGACTTTCTCTGTAAAAATATCGCTCCCACCGAACAATATGTCGTATCACGGCGGACGGCAAGTCTCCTGACTTGAATTCTTCCTACTCCAGATCTTCCCGGAATGCCTCTTCTGGGCATCTGTTCCAGTGATGTTACTGTTTCGTCCTTCTTACAGTAGCGGGGGCTGTTCCGGTTTTTCACCGGATTCCTTATTAAACCCTGAAGCACAGGCTGTTTTCTCAGTCCTGCGCCATCGGGTACCATCCTCGCGGCTTATTCAATTGTGCTCTGCGGCTTGTTCTGCATTCCCGGCAGGAAAGCCGGAGCCAGCATTATTTCCATGCAATCACCCGGAATTTTCTGCCCTGATATCCGTACTTCAGATATTCCAATCTGGTAAAAGAATTCCTGTAAGTATCATCAGACACCGTGACCTGCCGGAAGCCGGCTTTACGAAGCATTCTCCGGTCCGCACCTGGACGTTCCTGTCTTGCCAGCGGAAGCTGTCCGAAAACTCCGTCTTTATTGGCATGGGCTCTTTTTTCCGGGATTCTCCGTTCCGTGATCACCGTAAGTGCAGCAGAAAACTTCTTCCAGGCCTTTGTCTTCACGTCATTTCTGTCGCGTCTGTAATTGCCGTCATATATAATCACACGGCCGTCAGGCTTCAGAACTTCCTTCCATCTGCGGAATGCGGCCTCGGGATCGTACAGGGTCCAGACCACATCTCTTGAGATAATGACATCATAGCTGCCTTCATCCTCATCCGGCAGTGTAACGGCATCTTCCACACAGGCCTCCGCCTGACAGCCTTCCGCCCGGAAATTTGCCCGGGCATGTTCCACCATGCCTGTCGATCC
>CADBNA010000145.1 GCA_902795835.1 uncultured Lachnospiraceae bacterium
CTTTCTATTCCGTCTATCCGGTGCATCTGCTGATTCTGTATTATCTGAAGGCAAAATATGTCGGTTTCTGATCAGCTGAAGGCAAAATATGCCGGTTTCTGATCAGCTGAAGGCAAAATATGTCGGTTTCTGATCAGCCGGCATAATACAGCGTCTCAAAATAATCTGCCTCGTCCGTGCCTTCTATGGTAAACGGCCGGGAAGAAGTATCCACATATACCCGCGCCGTTTTTCCATCCTGCAGGGCAAGATCCGCCCAGGTCCGCCCGTCAGTAGCGGCAACGGACACTTCCTCTCCAACGGGCACTTCAACAGCCGTGTCGGACACGCTGCCGCTTTTTTCATCTATCGGATATACCGGCAGTTCTTTCGCAACAACCAGGGACGGCGCGTACTCTACCTGCCAGATGTCTGACAGCGGTTCACCAAAACTGCCGCCTGCCATTGAATAATCTCTCTCACCGGTAAACGTACTGAGAATATTGAGACGTTCAGACATGCGGAAGCAATCCGTATCCACCGGAAAAAGAGTCATGGTAACCAGATCCTCCCATTTTTCCGGAAAAGCCGCATCCAGAGTTCCGTACACGGCGGGAGCATCTCCGGTCAGATCTATGACCACGGTCTGGCGGTAATCATTCTCCATCTGTATCTCCAGATACAGGCAGGTTCTCCCGTCATCCGCACGCATCAGACAGGGAGTCCAGGCATTTCCCCCCATGTCGACAACGCACTCGTTTTCATTCATCCGGACTGTAAAGCTCTCAACCTGCATCGTGCCGTCCCTGTTTACATTTACTGAAAGCGTATCAGGCTGGCCGTCTCCGTTCAGGTCTGCTTCCTCTTCCATCCAGTTCACCAGCCGGCAGGCGCCGCCGCCTGTCTGCTGTGTAACCCTGCCGGTAAAAAGCGATTCGTATTCTTTATATCCAACCGTCACACACTGTGCTCCCTCGGCATATGAAGCCAGCTCATAGGGATTGAAGAAAAAAGTCAGCCCGTCTGCGCCGGCTGTCCAGTTCAGCGGCTGTTTTCCCTCATCACTTCCGTATTCATCCAGCGTCCTGCCCATTGTGCCGATGGATCCGCCGGAATACTTTTCCAGAAGCAGCTCCCAGATCACATCCTTCAGAGCCTCTTCATCATTAACCACATCCGCAAGGTTCAGTTCCTGTCCTGTCAGCGGATCATAATTGTGACCGTAATAAGCGTAATAACCATGGGCGCCGCCAGTGTATCCGTAATAATAGGTAATAAAGGAAAAGACCTGATCGTCCGCCCTTCTCGGATAGATATCCGTCTCCTGGCTGGCCTCATATTCATGGTTATTTTCACTTCGGGCACTCCTGCTGACCGCACAGGCCTCTTCAAAAGCAGCGGTTCTTTCTGAACCCTCCTGCCTGCTGAAATCCTCCAGTACAGCGGCCAGTTCCGGCCAGCGGCTGCGCGCCTTCCCGTTAAGCCCGATCAGCTGGTAGTGCCCGGTGCCGTATGAAATACGGGAGTCCGAGTCATAATCCTGCAGCCAGTATGTCCGGATCTCCAGGCTTTCAGACTTTTCTGCTGCCGCTTCATTTTCCGCCAGGCAAGGTACTGCCACAGCCAGAAACAGGCAGGCGGCCGTCAATAGAATCTGCAGACAATTTTGTTTATTCATAATAAAAAGGCCTCTCCTGTATCTATGATCTTTCCGGTAATAATCTGAACACAGAGGTCTCGTCATGCTGTCAATATGAAATCATTATATAAGGGAGATCGCTGCGGGTGTCAATAGGCAGGAATTGGCTAACCGGAAAATCCCAGCGGTGCAAAACCGGCAGCAGCCCTGTCGGCAGCTCTCAGGATTAACAGTCGTAAAACAAATGCAACCCGTGTATAATCATCTTATACAGATTATCTTTGTATGCCGGGTACATTACCTTTTAAAAATCATCACTGCAAATCGATTCATTATCTTTCAAACGGAGGTCCCGTCATGAGCCAGGTAACCGGACAGAAGTGCCCGAATTGCGGCGCAGCGGCACGATTTGACCCTGCTGCCGGAAAATATGTATGCGATCACTGCGGCACCGTTATCGACATTGCCCCGCAAAAACCCGCGGCAGACGGCGACCATTGGGATGGGTTTGATTTCTCACAGCTGTCTTCTCGAGTTTCCGATCCGGACGCGCCGAATCTGCCGGTATACCGCTGTGTATCCTGCGGCGCGGAAGTCATTGCCCCTCCGGAGCAGGCAGCACTGACCTGTCCCTATTGCAGAAATATTATAATCCTGACAGACAAGATCACCGGTCCGCTGCGTCCGGACGGCGTCATTCCTTTTCGGATTGATTCCCGGCAGCTTCCGGAAGCGGTGCGGCATTTCTATCGCGGAAAAAAACTGCTTCCGAAGGGCTTTTTCTCTGCAGCTGCCATGGGAACGGTCACGGGTGTCTATGTGCCCTTCTGGGTTTTCAGCGGCAGAATATCCGGCAGGATTAACCTGGGCGCTGAAAAATCATCCTCCTCCAGAAAAGGCGACTACATCTACACTACAACAAATTACTATCAGCTGGTCAGAGATGCAGCTCTCAACTTTGCAGATCTTCCGGTGGATGCCAGCACGAAGATGGATGACAGACTGATGGACTCGCTGGAGCCCTTTGACACGTCACAGGCGCAGGGCTTTGACATGCGTTATCTGGCCGGTTTTACGGCAGACCGCTTTGACCTGGATAAAAACGACATTGCTGAGCGCGCCGAAAAACGCATGCGGACCAGTGCAATCGAAATTGTCCTGGCAAATGCCGGAAAGGGCTATTCCAGAGTCCGGTACAGCAGCGGCAGAATGCAGTCCGATCTGCATGCACAGTATCTGCTCTTTCCCGTATACATGTTCGATATCCTCCACGGCGGCAGAAAATACCACTTTGCCGTAAACGGACAGACCGGGAAAGTCGTCGGCGAACTGCCGAAAGACAGACAGACCGGTTTTCTGTATTTTATTAAAAGAGCAGGAATCACCGGGGGACTCCTGATCCTCTTTTCCGCAGTCAGATACTTCCTCGGATACTGACCCGGAGCACCCGCAGGCTGGAGAATCCAGAGATTAAAAACAGCAGAAGGAGCTGAAAATGACAAAAATTCCTCACGGCAATAGAAACCGACGCCTTTCCGCGGGCCGCAGGCTGACGCAGTTACTCATCTGCGCACTGCTGTTGTGCGCTCCAGCTGCCGCCGTGCCGGTCTCTTCCTTCCCCGTTCTCGCGGAAGCCATGTGGAGCGAGGAGTATTACCGGGCGGTTGACACATCCGGCAGACTCTCTGATGCAGAGTCGGACAGTCTGGATTCCGGCTGTCTGGCTTTCATGGAAGCCTGGCATATGGATTTTGCCATGATTGCCATTACTTCTGACAGATTATCCGGAAGAGACCTCACAGAATATGCCCGCGCATACTACAATTCCTGCGGTTTCGGGTACGGACCGGGCCGGGATGGCTGTCTGGCTGTCTGGAATACCGATACGGATGAGATGGTCATTGTGCCCTTTGGCAATGCCGCCGGTCGGATTCCGGCAGATTATCTGTCTTATGTCTCCGGCTCTGCTCCGGGCTATCAGGAACGGTATGGTGTCTTTGGGGGAATGTATGCCTCCATGCGGATGCTGGACAAATATCTGGAAGGACACGACGATTCTGAAATCCCTCAGCAAACCATCCCCTATTCCTCTCTGCGCGTCGGGGAAGGCGCACAGATGCCCGCCTGGTATCCGAAAGATCCCGCAAACTTTCCGCAATATCTGGACGCCGATGCCCCCAGAGTTGTAGATACTGCCAACCTTTTTTCCCTGGAAGAAAAAGCGGCTATGGAGGCCCGGCTCGCTGAGATTCGCGCAGAACTGAACCGTGACATCGTCGTGTTCACCGATGTCTCCACCTATGGCCTGAGCCGGCGTGTATACGCAGCTGATTTCTATGATTTCAACGGCTACGGCTGCGGGGATGAGCATGAAGGCGTATGCCTGTTTATCTGCATGGATCCGTCAGACCGCGGCGGCTGGACCTGCTGTACGGGCCCGGTGACCAGAGGCCTCTATACCGAAGAAATCGCCAACCAGATCGACGACATGCTCTATGACTGCCTCGGTTCCGGCCTTTATTATAAAGGCGTATCCGACTGGATCGAAAACTTCCGGCGGCTGTATATCAGCGGTTCTCCCTATACGCCGGACTGGGCCATGCAGGATAAGCAGGCATTCACCCGGTTCCATGATGACAGCGCTCCCCGGGTTTCCGACGACGCAGGCATTCTTGCCGCAGATGAGATTACCGCCCTCACACAGCAGGCAGCAGCTGTTTCCGAAGCATATGGTATGGACGTTGTCATCCATACGGCCATGCATCCCGGAAACATGGGCAGGCAGGAATTCTCGGATGACTATTATTATTATAACGGTTATGGATACGGCGAAAACTTCGACGGCATCCTTCTGACCATTTTTAAACAGCCCGGACACGCGCCGGACACTCCCTGTATCACTGCCTCCGGAAAAGCTTCAGCCAGGCTGACAGATACCAACCGCAACCGGCTGGCGGGCCGCTGCCTGTTCCGGCTGCAGGAAGGCAAATACTATACAGCCGCCGCAGAATGGCTCAGCCAGGCGGATCATATGCTGCGGACCGGCCGCGTGCCCCGTTCCGAAGCAAGCTGGGAGATTACCATTTTCCTTGAAATGATGGCCGGCCTGATCGTCGGTGCAGTCTTTTTCCTGAAAGCAAAGGCGACAATGGCTGAACCGGAGGCAGAGGACAACGCCGACCGATATCTTGTCAGAAAAAGTCTGCACATCAGGAAAGTTGCCAATACCCTGCTGCACTCTTCGACAACGAAAGCCTATTCTCCCGCAGAAGAAGACCGTTCTTCCGGCGGCTCCTCATCCGGAGGATCTTCCTCCTATTCCAGTTCCTATTCCGGATCCTCCGGAAGCACCCACTCGGGCTCAGGCCGGAACTTCTAAGCGTCTGCAGGAATTCTAAACTGTTATTTTATAATTCGTTTCTGTTTTTTATGATTCTTTCAGAACGTGTACATATTGTGGACACAAGTCCACTCTATACTGTGTATCAGATGGTTGATCCACCAGCCATCTACTATCTCCCCCTCATTTTGAAAACAAAAGCCGCCGAGCGCAAGCCCGGCGGCTTCTGTTTTTGCTGATAAGGGCCGGGCAGCCGAGCGAGGCACCAGACATGCCCGTACCTTCTTTCGGAAAACGCTTGCGCTCTTTCTCGCCGCAGCGGTACTAAGCTCAAACTTCGTGCTTAAGCACTCGTTTTCACTAAGAACCGGCGGCTGCGAAGGTTTCCTTCAGAAGGTACGGGCATGTCTGGTGCCTCGCTCGGCTGTCCCGGGCTCTTCCTTACAATGTTTCCGCGATCCTGCCGGCGACATACACGCCGCTCGCAGATGCGTGTGAGAGGGAATGCGTCACGCCGCTGCCGTCCCCGATGACATACAGTCCCGGATAGCAGGTTTCCAGATTATCGTCAAGCCTGACTTCCATATTGTAAAACTTGACCTCTACGCCGTAGAGAAGTGTATCATCATTGGCCACGCCGGGGGCGATCTTGTCCAGTGCGTAGATCATCTCAATGATTCCGTCCAGAATCCGCTTGGGCAGAACCAGACTCAGGTCCCCGGGGGTGGCGGCCAGCGTCGGGCGGACCGTGCACTCTTCGATTCTCTTTACCGTGCTTCTGCGGCCGCGTTCCATATCCCCGAACCGCTGCAGGATCACGCCTCCCCCCAGCATATTTGACAATCTGGCGATGCTCTCGCCGTATCCGTTGCTGTCCTTAAATGGTTCTGAAAAATGTTTCGATACCAGAAGGGCAAAGTTCGTGTTCTCCGTCTTTTTCTCCGGATCCTCAAAGCTGTGTCCGTTTACCGTGACAATGCCGTTTGTATTCTCATTGACAACAATGCCGTTCGGATTCATACAAAAGGTCCGGACATTGTCCTCAAACTTATGCGTGCGGTATACGATTTTGCTCTCGTACAGTTCATCTGTAATATGTGAAAAAATCGTGGCCGGTATTTCTACCCGCACGCCAATATCCACACGGTTGGACTTGGTGCCGATGTCAAGCTCGCTGCAGACCCGTTCCATCCACTTGCTGCCGCTGCGGCCCACGGAAACAATGCATTGAGAGGCTTCGTCATCACCGTCTGCATGCCATACGCGATAGCCGTTATCCAGCACTTCGATCCGCTCGACCGGCGTGCGGAAGAAGAAATCCACGTGCGGCTCCATTTCCGTATACAGGTTTTTCAGTACCACATAGTTGATGTCCGTCCCCAGATGTCTGACGGAAGCGTCCAGCAGCGTCAGCCTGTTCTGCATACAAAGCTTCTTGAATGCGGTTCCGGCTGTTGAGAACATCCTGGTTCCGGCGGCACCGTGCTCCAGATTGATCTCATCCACATAATGCATCAGTTCCAGTGCCTTTTCTCTTCCGATGTACTCATAGAGGGTCCCGCCAAAATCATTGGTAATATTGTATTTACCGTCAGAAAAGGCGCCGGCGCCCCCGAAGCCGTTCATAATCGAACAGGGCCTGCAGCCAACGCAGGATTTTATCTTTCTGCCATCGATAGGACAGTGTCTTTTATCAAGCGGGCTGCCCTCTTCAAAAACGGCAATCTTCAGGTCCGGCCTCTTCTGCATCAGCTCATAAGCGGAAAAAATCCCCCCGGGGCCGGCTCCGATAATGATGACATCATATCTCATTTCTTCTCCCTCCTGAACCTGTCCCGTAACTTTTTCAGGCCGCGGACAGCGGCGGCGCACAGGATGCGGATACGCTGCCAAAGCTTTTCGGCAGCGCGGACTGTCGTTTTCCCGGCATCCCTTAACACATCTTTGATACCGACGTCCGGCACCGTCTCATCCGCATTGTCAGATCCGGCGGCGTCCGGTACTTCCGCCCTGATGCCGCGGGCTGCTTCCAGCCGGTGTATGATCATTTCCTTGTATATATAGTCTGAGATTGCGGCAAACGGAATGGCCAGCAGAATTCCCCACACGCCGAACATCCGTCCTCCGACAATAATGCAGATCAGAATCCACACGGAGGGTACGCCCAATGTGCCGCCGAAAAGCTTCGGTTTGATGATATAACCGTCTATTGTCTGCAGCACGATGGTGAAGAGGATGAACCACAGGGCATGCCAGGGGTTAATCAGAACCAGGATAAAGCCGCCGATCACCGCGCCTGCCAGCGGTCCGAAAGTGGGCGCCAGGTTCGTCACGCCTACAAACAGGGACACCAGCGCCGCATACGGCATCTTCATCACCAGCATGAAAATAAAATTTGCGATTCCTACAATCAGACCGTCCAGCAGATCCCCGCCGATATAGCGGATCAGTATCACGTGGCAGCGGCTCCAGAAATCCGCAAAGCCGCCGTACCGGTTCTCCGGCAGAACAGCGCGCAGCAGGCGGGCGGCACCGCCCAGAAGCCTCTCTTTATCCGCCAGAAAATAGACGGCCATGATGAAGGAAATCACGCCGTTGAAAACATTCACGCCGATACTTCCGGCTGTGCTGACCACATTGGTGACGGCGGCAGGCATCCTCTCCTGCAGCAGTGCCAGCAGATTTTCACCGGTACTCAGCAGCGAGGCAATCATCTGGTTATCCTCTGCGGTTTCTGCGGCTGCTGCCTGAACAATACCCTGAAAAGACGAGACATAGCTGCCCAGATTGCCCACCAGCGTCATAATACTGCTGACCAGCTGCGGAATCAGGGCAAGCATGAGCAGTGTAAGCAGCAGAATCACGACGACAACCGCTCCGATTATGGCCAGTGTATGGACCTCTCTCTTTATGGTGAGCTTTTTGTACAGAAGACGCTCAAACAGAGTAACCAGGGGATCCAGCACATAGGCAATCATAATGCCGGCCAGCACCGGTTTCAAAAAAACAAAAAAGCGCAGGAACCCTGAGAAAATAATGTCAATATTCGACAGAAACAGGAAAAACGCGACGGCGATACAGGCCGCAATCGTATAATCCACCCATCTTCTGTTCAGCCAGTTTTTGTCAAATTTCATGTGCTCTTCAGTCTCCTCATTGCTGTTTTCGATGCCTTATGACCCGTATCCGTAAATATCAGTCCGAGAGGTCACTGTCCGGCGTAATGCAGACCTGCCATCCGTCGAAAGCTTCCTGTGTTTCCCGGAGAATCTCCTCCAGCAGTGTCTGGCGGTCAGCCGCATCAAAGCTGATTACGATATCATATTTCATCGTGCGGGTCTCCGCATCCAGATAAAAACCGTGCAGCTGCAGAATTTCAGGATGACCGGCAATGATCTCCCGGACCTTCTTTTCGGCTTCTGCAGCCTCTGTGTCTCCGATATTGCGGGAATAGACCGAGATGCCCGTCATGACAATTCCTGTCTCTCTGAAAACCTTCTCCGCGATCTCTCTCTCCAGACCGTCCAGCCGCACGGCTGTCATATCGGCAGGCACCTCGATGTGTACGGATCCGAGCAGACGTTCGGGGCCGTAGTTGTGAACCAGAAGGTCATAGGCACCCTGAACCTCCGGAAAAGAGAGGATTACTTCTCTGACGCGGGAAGCCACATCCCTGTCCACCCGCTCTCCGAGAATCTCGCTGATGGTATCCCGCAGCATCTCAAAACCGGATTTGATGATGACAATGGAAATAACCGCTCCCAGCCATGCCTCCAGAGAGAACCCGGAAAGCAGATATATCACAGCGGCTGCCAGCGTAGACGCCGAAATGACGGAATCAAACATCGCATCGCTGCCCGACGCGATCAGGGAATCGGAATTCACCTTCTGTCCCTGGCGTTTCACATATGTCCCCAGAAGAATTTTTACCACAACAGCGACCGCAATAATAACCAGTGCAATTGCGGAATAGTCCGGCGTCTCCGGATGAATGATTTTTTTCACGGATTCCACCAGTGAAGTGATACCGGCATACAGGACAATCACCGACACCACGGATGCGCTCAGGTATTCTACGCGGCCGTAGCCGAGAGGGTGCTCCCTGTCAGGCTTTTTCTCCGCCAGCCTGGCCCCGATAATGGTAATCAGAGAAGAAAGTGAATCGCTGAGGTTGTTCACGGCGTCAAGGACGACCGCCACCGAATGGGACAGCAGGCCTACAGCTGCCTTGAATGCAGCCAGCAATACATTTGTGATAATACCGATAATACTGGTTTTTACTATTATTTTACTTCTGCCCATCTTTTACGTACCATATTTCCCGATGTCTGAATCCTGCTGCTTCATGGTAAATGCTTCAGCATACTCTCTGCGTTTTCTGTGTTATGTCAGGAATCCTGCGTCATGTCAAGAATTCTGTACAGAAGGGAATACAGGGAACCCGCTTCCTCCCCGGACAGTCTGACACAGCTGCCGACCTTCAGGGGTATGTCACGGACCTTTTCCTTCATCGCCGCCCCTTTTTCCGTCAGCCGGATAATGACGCGGCGTTCGTCTTCGCGGCAGCGTTCCCTTGTCATATACCCTTCTTTCTCCATCTTCTTAAGCAGCGGCGTAAGTGTTCCGCTGTCCAGCCGCAGCTTTTCGCAGATTTCCCCCACTGTCACACCATCCTTTTCCCAGAGCACCATAAACACGATGTACTGGGTATACGTCAGGCCAAGTGGTCTCAGATACGGAGAGTAAAACCCGGTCACCTTCCTGGCGGCAGCATAGAGCGGAAAACATAGCTGATTGCTGAGTTTTAATGCTTCGTCTGAATTGTAATCCATGTTCATCCAAACCCTTTCATTTAATTTTATGCAATAATATTGTAGTGGTTTGCACAGAAATGTCAAGATTTTCATCTGAAACCCGCACTTATTCCGGTGGAACAGACAGCATTTTCATGCTATACTCATCGGAAAGTCAACCTTGCAGAAAAGACAGGCAAAATTATGAAACCAACCCTGTTTCTGTCCGAGCTTCTCTCTGACGAAGACCTCCGCCGGGTCTGCCGGGAGACCGGCTGCGGACTGGAAATCATTCAGTTCGGCGTATCGGAAAATCTGGATCATTTCCCGGAAACCCTTCAAAAGGAAAAAGAACTGCTGCATCAGCTGGGAGATCCGCCGGCGGCACTGCACGGACCCTTCCTGGATCTCAATCCCATGTCCTATGACAGCCGCATCCGGCAGGTCGTGCTGGATCGCTTTGCGCAGGCTTATGAGGCCGCGGAGGAGCTGCATGCCCGCCGTATCGTCTTTCACAGCGGCATGGTGCCCACCGTTTATTTTCTGGAAGGCTGGGCAGAGCGTATGATCGACTTCTGGGAAGAGTTTCTGCCCGGACGGGAAAGCATCCCGGTCTGTATGGAGAACGTGCTGGACCGTGAATTCGAACCATTCCGGCAAATCACAGATGCATTGTGCGGGCGCTATCCCTCCTTCGGCATCTGCCTCGACGCAGGCCATGCGCACTGTTATTCCCGCCACCCGGAGGAAGCCTGGGCAGAAGCCCTCAAGACCCGCATCCTTCATCTGCACCTTCACGACAATGACGGCAGCGCGGACCGGCATCTCGCCCTCGGAGAAGGCACGGTGCACTGGGAAGCGGTGATGCATACACTGCTGGATCAGGGCCATGATCTGACGGTCACGGCAGAATGCAGTACAGCCGAAGCGGCGCTGCGTTCGCTGCACGCTCTGGAACGGCTATTCATTAAAAAATGATCCGGGAACAGACGCCGGTCCAAAGATGCAAAATTCAATCTTTACAAGATCAGAGAAAAAGGAGGTTCCCCGCATGCTTACACTCGACTGCTCCCGTGAACTGATCACGGAGCATATCCATGAAGAGCACCTGCTCACCCATTCCACCAATGTCATGGCCGCCATGGGCGCCATGGCCCGTCACTTCGGTGAAGATGAAGAACACTGGAAAGCCATCGGATTCCTGCACGATTACGACTATGAGGAGTTCCCGGATGAGCATCTGCAGCACACGGAGGAGCCGCTTCGCGCTGCCGGTGTCCCGGAAGCGGATATCCGGGCCATCCTGAGCCACGGATACGGCATCTGTACGGACGTCCGCCCGGAGACAAACCTTGAAAAAAGCCTTTTTACCGTTGACGAGCTGACCGGCATCATTGAAGCCGCCGCCCGCATGCGGCCGAACGGCATCACGGACATGCCCGTAAAAAGTTTCATGAAGAAATTCAAGGATAAGCGGTTTGCCGCCAAATGCGATCGGAACCTCATTCTTCAGGGCTGTGATATGCTGGGCATGGAGGTCCGGGATGTGGCAGAGATCTGCATAGAAGGCATGAAGCCCTATGCGGCCGAAATCGGTCTTCTGGGAACGGGAACGGAATCGCAGGAATAACAGATTAAATCTTGCATGCCCCCTGCTCTTCATAGTAAAATAAAAATATTAATGTGATGTATGACAGTTATGCAGTATTCACAGGAATTTTCCTGTCCGGGAGGCAAAAAATGAGCAAATTGAAAGTTCTGCCAACCGCTAATGCGGACACGCGGCTGGCCGGTTACATGGAAAGATTCTCCAGAAGAATAGAAGCCACACCACCGGGTACCTGCCCGATTGCAGTGCAGGTGTCGCTCCTGCAGACCGGCGGCCTGCAGACCTGCGGCAAGTGTGTGCCCTGCAGGGACGGCATCCCGCAGCTGGTCCGCCTGCTGGAGCAGGTACTGAACTGTACGGCTGATGAGAGCGTACTGACGCAGATCCGTTCTCTTGCGGAAATGATCCGCGACACGGCGGACTGTGCCATCGGCTATGAAGCGGCACAGGCTGTCCTGGATGGTCTGGACACTTTTGCGGGAGAATATGAAAGTCATATCCATGCGCACACCTGCCCTGCCGGTGAACAGCAGAACCTGCCCTGCGAGGCATTCTGTCCCGCCCATGTCAATATCCCTGCCTATATCGCGCTGACAGCGGAAGGCGACTATGCCGGCGCTATCAATATGATCCGCAGAGACAATCCGTTCCCGACGGCCTGCGCGCTGATCTGCGAACATCCCTGCGAAGAACGGTGCCGCCGTACGCTGATTGACGCACCTGTCAATATCCGCGGCATCAAAAAATTTGCCGTCGACCAGCTGGCGGCAGACAAAGTGCCCACACCGCCGCGAAGTGTGGATACCGGCCGTAAGATTGCCGTCGTAGGCGGCGGCCCGAGCGGCCTGACCTGTGCCTATTTCCTGGCGCTTATGGGCCACAAAGTTGTTGTGTTTGAAGAAAAGAAGCAGCTCGGAGGCATGCTCCGCTACGGCATTCCGGCATACCGCTTCCCCAGGGAACGTCTGGACGAGGATATCCGGGCCATCCTGGGCGTAGGAAATATCGAGGTAAAGACAGAAACCTCCGTCGGCACGGAAGAGATGAAAAAACTTGCGGCTGAATATGATGCCGTATACGTTGCCATCGGTGCGCATACCGGCAAGTCTCTCCGCCTGGATCACGTGGATGCAGACGGCGTCAGCTCTGCCGTCGACCTGCTCCGCAGCATCGGCGACGGTGACTATCCGGATTTCACAGGCAAAAAGGTGGCTGTTGTGGGAGGCGGGAACGTCGCCATGGACTGTGCCCGCACCTCTATGCGCGCGGGAGCTGAGGAGGTCACCATCGTATACCGCCGCCGTCAGGAAGACATGACCGCCCTGCCCAGTGAGGTAGAGAGCGCCATCGCAGAAGGCATCGAGATGATCACCCTGGAAGCGCCGGTCGGAATAGAGGTGGATGCATCCGGACACTGCGCCGCCCTCATTACCCAGCCGCAGATGATCGGCCCGGTCAAAGGCGGGCGCCCCGCACCCGTCAATGCCGACAAGCCGCAGAACCGGATCGAGGCAGATGTTATCCTCATTGCCGTAGGCCAGGATATTGTCAGCAAGCCATTTGAGGAATTCGGCATGCAGGCGGACCGCGGCTGTTTCAGGGCTGATGAATATCTGCACGCCGTCGGATACGAAAACATCTTTACAGGCGGCGACTGCCAGACAGGTCCGCTGACCGTCATCCGTGCCATCGGCGCCGGCAAAGTAGCTGCGCGCAATATCGATGAATATATGGGATACCATCACAAGCTGGACTGCGGCGTGAAAGTGCCGCTTCCGGAAGCAAACGACCGGACCCCGAAAGGCCGGGTAACGATTACGGAGCGCCCCGCCCGCGTCCGCAAACACGATTTCCTGGGTGTGGAAAATGAAATGAGCCTGGAAGAGGCCCGGCAGGAATGCGGCCGCTGCCTGCGCTGTGACCACTATGGCTGCGGTGTTCTCGACGGCGGAAGGATTCAGTACGACTGAACCATGACCGCAGATGCCCTGATCCTGGCCGGAGGAAAGAGTTCCCGCATGGGCGGCAGGCATAAAGGAAATCTTCTCTGCCATGGAACAAGTCTTACAGAGCGCATAGCCCGTGAACTTGGAAAAACTGCAGAAAATGTTTATATTTCTTACGGTCAGACTCTGCACCGGGATACCTCTTATGGCATCCCGGTGCAGGACATTTATCCCGGATGCGGGCCGATGAGCGGCCTGCACGCAGGCCTGCAGGCCAGCAGCGCCGATTTTGTGCTCACTGCGCCCTGCGACATGCCCCTGCTGACAGCAGGATTTTACGATTATCTGCTGCAGTTCTTTTCAGACCCGCAGACGGAAGCGGTTGTCCCCTGCAGGGAGGGGCGCCCGGAGCCTCTCGCAGCGATCTACCGTCCCTCCTGCAGCCGCATCTTTGAGCGCCAGCTCAGGGCCGGACAGTATCGTATCCGCCAAGCTTTCGATCAGATGCACGTCATTTTTCCGGATATATCAGAAGATGCCAGTCTATCCGGAATGCTAATCAATATCAATACGCCTGAGGACTATGAACTTTTTATAAGCGCAAATTCCCTTCCCGTACCTTCTTCTTGCAAATCCGGCGGTCAGGGAGTATGCTGTCAGAAGCAGCCGGGATTAAACATGGTTAATTGATGCGCATGACGGAGGCAGGAAATTGATCGGAATAGTTGATGTGGGAGGCGGTACCAGGGGTATTTTCGGCGCAGGCGTATTTGACCGCTGTCTGGAGCTGGGTATCCGGTTTGATTTTGTGGCGGGCGTATCCGCCGGCAGCGCAAACGGCGCCTCTTACCTGGCCGGTCAAAAAGGGCGGAACTATGTATACTACAACGAGTACGCCTTCCGGAAGGAATATATGAGTCTGCAGAATTTTATCCGGACAGGCTCATACATCAACCTTGACTATATTTACAGCACACTGAGCAATTCCGGAGGCGAATATCCTCTGGATTACAGAGCCATGATGGCCAATCCTGCCGATCTGGAGATTGTGACCACAGATGCCATGACCGGCAGGCCGGTCTATCTGCACAAAAAGGACATCCGGGAAAATGACTACTGTTATATGAAAGCCTCCTGCTGCGTGCCGGGCATCAACCGTCCGTACCGGATGCCTGCCCCTCCGCATCACGAAAGCGCCCCCTCCGGATGGATGCTGTGCTATGACGGAGGAATCTCGGATCCCATTCCCTTCCGCCGCGTCCTCCAGGCAGGCTGCGACAGGGTCGTTGTCATTCTGACCCGCCCCAAAACCGACTTCCGGGACGGCGCTTCCGATCACAGACTCGCGCGGCTGATCCGCCGCAGGTATCCGAAGGCTGCGGAAGCCTGGGAGCGCCGCAGCGCCGTGTACAACAACAGTCTCCGGGAACTGCTGGCACTCGAAAAAAAGGGGACAGCGCTTATCATCTCACCGGATACCATAGGTGATCTGAAAACACTGTCCCAGGATCATTCACAGCTGGACCAGCTGTACCGGAAAGGATACACAGGCGCAGAGGTTATTTCAGATTTTCTTTCGTGAAAGGCCTGCAGGGAATGCGGACGGAATAGAGGTCATCGGAGAGCTCGTAGTCTGTCCCCTCTGTATAGCTGCCGTTCAGGACTTTGTTCAGGGCCATGCAGATGACGGCTTTTCCCATGGCATCCGCATCCTGCAGTACCGTCCCGTCCATCTGGCCGGTCCGGATATACTGTTTTCCGATCCTTGTTGCATCCACGCCGAAAACTGCAACATGCCCGCGGCTCTCTCCTTTATCCGGCAGGTTAAAGCCTGCCTGCGCAAGCGCTTTTATGACACCGATGGCCATTGCGTCATTGTTGCAGAAAACCGCTTCTATTTCACTGGCATCCCTGTTGATCAGAAGGACCGACATCATATATTCGGCCTTTATTTCATCCCAGTCGGCAACCTGTGTCTCCGCAAGGGCATCCATATCATACTTCAGCTCCATGAGTGTGCGGATACAGTTTTCCGTCCGGATGATGGCTTCCGGGTTGTTGTTTTCCCCTTCAAACATAAGATAGGCGATTCGTCCGTCCCGGTTTCTGTCTATTGCATACGGGTTTTTCTGATAGATGCTGTCAAAGATTTCAGCCTGCTGCGCGCCTGCCATTTCCGCATCCGAGCCGATAAAAACCGATCCAAGATCCCGGATCATTTCCGTATCATGCGGTTCCCGGTTGTAAAACAGCACCGGTATCTGCGATGTTTTTGCCAGTTCTTCTAAATACTCCGTTTCCATGGTGTCGGCCGGATTGATAATAATCAGATCTTTGCCGGCAGCAAACATGAGATCGGCCTGCCGTTCCTGAAGTGTCATGTCCCCGCGGGCATCCATCATCTCCAGATCGACCGTGACGCCATATTCTTCTCCCAGAGTCCCCGCATACTGCTTCATGGCTTCACGTACAGACCTGCCATACGGGTCCGAGTATTTCCAGACCAGAACTCCCAGGTGAACAACCCTTCCCTGATCAGGAACTGCCGCTTCTGAACCGGAAGCGGACACACTGCCTGCGGCGGCAGTCCCCGATCCTGTGCTGTTTTTCCCTCTGGCCTGTGTCCCGCAGGATACCAGGCCCAGCAGCAGAATGAATGCCAGAGCGGCAGTTATGATTCTTCTATTCAGCACTTGTCTGTCTCCTGTCATAGCGTTTTCTGTACAAAATTAATTCGAAAAGTACTCCCTGTACCATACAAGAAACGTATAAATTGTCCAGACCTTGCGCCAGGCATCGGAATTGCCGCCGAGATAGTCTTCGAGGATGGCATTGATCTCATCCACATGGAAAAACCGCTCCGCTTCCCTGCTGCAAAATGCCGCCTTCACATCTGCGTTGTACCGCTCATCTGCCATCCAGATGCGGATCGGTACGATAAAGCCCAGCTTCTTCCGGAATGCGATCTCTTCCGGCAGCACTTTTGCGGCTGCTGTGCGAAAAGCCACCTTGTTCTGTTCTTCATTAACCTTGAAGCGGGCAGGCAGGCGGGACGCGATATCAAAGATGCGGCGGTCTGTCAGCGGCATGCGGATCTCGAGCCCGGCGGCCGTGCTCATCTTGTCCACATTCAGATATATATCACCCTCCAGCCAGATCCGGATATCCACATCCGCCATCCGGGTCAGCGGATCCAGACCTTCTGTCTCCTCGTAAATATTCTTCACCAGGTCAATCGGCAGCACCTGCTCATTGTACCGTTTCAGAATGCGCTTTTTCTCATCTTCCTTCATGATGTTCGTGTTGCCGACATAAAAGGTCTTCAGATTGTCTCCGTAGCGTTCAGCATTGCGGTACATATTGTACCCGCCGAAAAATTCGTCGGCTCCTTCACCGGAATAGCAGAGTTTTGTGTGCTTTGCAGTCTCCCGGCAGGCAATCGCAAATGCAATCGCCGAAGCGTCTCCCAGCGGCTGCTCCATGTTCCGCATCACCCAGGGAACAATGGCAAAAAACGCTTCCGGCGTTATCAGGCAGCGTGTGTTTTTCCGGCCAAGCAGGCGGGCTGTCTCTGCTGCCAGCGGCGATTCGTCAAAGCGCGGGTCATCATACCCGCAGGATCCCGTCATCTCCGCATCAGACATGGCCAGCACATAAGAGGAGTCCACGCCGCCGGACAGGAAAGACTCCGCCGTCTCTGACGGTTCTTTTACTTCTGGAAAGATGTCCCGCAGCGTTGTATGGATTTCTTCTGCCCAGTCTTCCAGCGTGCGGCTCTCATCCGGGTGGTATTCCGGCGCCCAGTATCTGGCGATTTCCGTTCTGCCGTCTTTCCAGATCAGGTAATGCCCGGGCATCAGCTTCTTTACGCCCTTGAAAAAGGTATTCTCCCCGGCCACGTATGTGAGTGTCAGATACAGCTGCAGCATATCCTCATTCAGCTCTCTGACAAATCCGGGCTGTTCCATAATCCGGCGGATCATCGTGCCGTACAGCAGACGGCCGTCAGCGGTCACATAATAATAAAACGGCTTTGTTCCGAAATGATCCCGCATGCAGAACAGCTGTCCGTTCTCTTCGTCCCACAGGGCAAAGGCAAACATGCCGTACAGGTGGCTGCCCATCCGGGTTCCCCATGTCTCATATGCTCTGGCCAGAATGGCCCTCTCCCGTTCATCACGCGGAAGGGTGCCGTCAATCTGCAGTTCCCGGCACAGCGCCGCCCAGTTGCGGATATGTCCTCTGTATTCCCGTATCTCTGTCATATTACCCTTACCTTTCTCTTATGAATAATGCTCAGCGGATATACTCCTGCAGGCAGGAAAGCAGGGCCTGCGGCTGGAACGGTTTCGCAATGTGGGCATTCATTCCGGCCTCCAGACAGCTCTTCACGTCTTCGTCATAGGCATTGGCACTCATGGCGATGATCGGGAGCTCTCTGAAATAATCTCCCTCCAGGGCCCGGATGGCACGGGTAGCTTCGTACCCGTCCATGACAGGCATCTGGATATCCATCAGCACTGCGTCATAGTAGCCCAGGCCCATCTGCTGTGTCTTTTCCAGACCAATCTGCCCGTTATCCGCACGTTCGACTTCCATTCCGTACTGAACCAGCGTCATTTGCGCAATTTCCGCATTAATGTCATTGTCCTCCACCAGCAGAATCCGGCGTCCGGCCAGATTCTGATCCCCTTGTCCCCTGCTGACGCTTTCTCTCTTCTCCGGGCTTTCTGCCAGCTCCAGGTCCAGTTCAACGGTAAATTCAGATCCCTCGCCGGGACTGCTCTTCACGGAGATCGTTCCGTTCATCAGCTCGACCACCTTTGCCGTAATGGCCAGGCCAAGACCGGTTCCCTGAATTTTATTGATCCGGGTGTTCTGTTCTCTCGTAAAGCTGTCAAAGATATGCGGAAGGTAGTCCTCGCCGATCCCGATTCCCGTATCCCGGATCACAAAGCGATATCTGCTTTTTCCGTTTTCAGGCTGCCCTCTTTCCTCGGCAAGCAGATAGACGCTTTTTCCCTCCGGGGTATATTTGATGGCATTGCTGACGATATTGATAAGAACCTGCTCAATCCGCAGTTCATCACCGCGCACATGCAGGTGCCGGACATTCTCATGGTTATACACGATGTGCAGGGATTTTTTTCTCGCCTGCAGAGAAGTAATGTCTTCAATTCTCCGAAAGACGGCACCCAGATCGCAGTCTCCGACGCTCAGCTGCATTTTGCCGCTCTCGATTTTGGACATGTCCAGCACATCATTGATAAGAGACAGCAGAAAATGACTGGATGAGCCGATCTTTTCCAGAGAATCCCGCACAATCCCGGGGTCATGCAGATGACTGTTGGCGATATTGGTGTATCCCACGATCGCATTCATTGGGGTGCGGATATCATGAGACATATTGGCAAGGAAATCATTCCTGGCTTTGTTTCTGGCCTCGGACATCCTGGCCCGGAATTCCTCTTCCCTCTTCATCTGGGCATCTATTTTATTGACGCCCATGATCAGGTGCCTGCCTTGTTCATCGTCCATCAGTGTGCCCTTCATACTGACATACGTAGGAACCCCGTCAACCATAAGCCTGTACTTCGTGGTGAAAATGCCGTCTTTTTCCAGAATAGACAACACCCGTTCCCGCGAAAATACCGCCAGGAAGCGTTCCCTGTCCTCCGGATAAATCAGGGCACTGATATCATTTCGGGCAAGCCTGAAAAAGTCATCTCCTTCTTTCTCTATTCCGAACCGTTTAAATTCCTCCGTAGAGCTGTACTCGACATACTGTCCCGTATCGGGTTCTATCACGTAAATACTGATATAGTCTCCCGCCAGAGCCTGCGCCACACGGCTGAACGTAAGCCGCTCGGCATGAATTTTTTCCACAGATTCGTGCAGCGCGCTGATTTCCGCCTTGTGATCTGCAAGATCAGAAGCAATACGGTCATGCTTCTCCGTAATATCGGAGATAAACACCGTATAGACCCCCCCGTAGGTGTCTGTCTCCACATAATGGCCGTAGTCATCCACCCATCTGACAGCGCCGTCTCTGCGCACAATGCGGTACTCGCCATAATCCATATTGTCATTATTGCTCTGGATCTGCTCTTCTATGGATGAGGAAATGCGCGCATAATCATCCGGATGCACCATCCCCCGGAAAGTGTATCCGGTCAAGCTTTTGAATTCCTCAAGGGTTTCACAGCCGTAGATTGCAAACACCGGCTGATTGGCATAGATCAGCTCTTCCGGGGGCGCTGCTCTGTAAATAAAGAACCCGCCCGGCATATGTCCGCCCAGTTCTTGGATCACGGCCAGCGTCTGTTCATTCAGTTCAAAGTAATTTGTGTGCTTCATTATTCCCGCCTCTGCCGAACCGGCTTCTTACTGTTGGCTGTGGAAAACCATACTTAATATTTGATTATACTCCTTTGCCGGCCGGACAACAAGTCTGCCGAATGAGGTACTGGACAAGATGCAGGAATGGGGGCTAGAATAAATGAAAAATTGAAAAGGAGCCGATTATGCCTGATACACCTGTTAAAACACAGAACATGTCTCCTGCGGCGCATCTGACTTCCGTCATCGGACAGGGAACGGAAAAACTCTATTACGAAGACGCCTATATGCGGGAATTTGACGCCATCGTCCGGGAATGCCGGGAGCTGGCATCCGGCGGCGGCACTGCCTCCGGACCTGCCGGCGCCGCTTCTGTGTACGCCATCATCCTGGACCGCACGGCTTTTTTCCCGGAGGAGGGCGGCCAGAGTCCGGACCGGGGCTTTTTGTATATACAGGAGAATTACACAGATGTGTACACCGGAAAAGACGCGGAAACCGCGGAATACAGCGGCGGAATTCCGGTTGGGGACGTACATATCCGGGGCGGCGTCATCACACACTTTACGGCTGCTCCCATCCCGGAGGGAACGCCTGTGCACGGTGTGCTGGATTTTCATCACCGCTTTTCCAACATGCAGCAGCATTCTGCCGAGCACCTGTACTCCGGCCTGGTTTACGAACGGTTCGGATGGGCAAATACCGGTTTTCACCTGAGCGATACGGAAGTGACCATGGATTATTCCGGTCCGCTGACCCCGGAGGAGGCGACGGAACTGGAGCTGGAGGTAAACCGCCGGATCTGGGCAGATATTGAAAGCCGCCAGGAATTCCCGGCGGCAGACGAATTGCAGAATATGGCTTACCGCAGCAAGGCAGAGATCGACGGAGTGGTGCGGCTGGTGACCTTTCCCGGCTGCGATACCTGTGCCTGCTGCGCCCCTCATGTAGCCCGGACAGGCGAAATAGGCCTGTTCAAGATCATTTCCCTGCAGAATTACAAGGGAGGCGTGCGTATTCACATGCTTGCAGGCGAACGGGCTTTCCGCCATCTTTCGGCGGAACACGGATATCTGAATACTGTTGCCCGCATGTTCTCCACGTCGCCGGAGCAGGTTCCCGGCCGGGTGGAAAAGCTTCGTTCGGATATTGCCGACGTCCGGTATGCCCTGACCGGGGCAGAATCCGCACTGCTGGAAATGCAGGCAGCTGCCGTCCCCGCTGAGCAGGAAAATGTATGCCTGTTTACACAGGGACTGCCTGACCCGGTCATCCGCAAGACAATCAACCGCCTCATGGAGGTGCATGCCGGCGTGAGCGGCGTCTTTGACGGCAGCGATGAAGCCGGATACCGCTACATCATCGGCAGCGCAGGCGACGTCGCCGGCATGCAGCAGAAGCTCCGGGAACATTTCGGGGCGCGCGGCGGCGGCAGACCGCCCCTGATGCAGGGATCGCTGCAGGCCTCGGCAGAGCAGATCAGGGAGCTGTTCTGTCCGTCATAGCGGAATCCGGCTGAGACGGTTTCCGGAATGTCCTGCTTTCTGTCCGTCATCAAGTTGAATCCCCTGCTGCAATCCATTATAATTTTGACAGTACTATTAATATGGTAACGCAACACAGTAACAGCTGTTTTTCAGTAATCAGACAGAAACCGGAGGGAGGCGGATCATGGAAAACCGGGACACTTCAAGATTGTTCAGAGACGAACAGGGCACCTGGCACTGGGTGTACAGGCTCAACATGTACAAAAATCTTTCCATGCTCTGGATGGTTTTAAAGGCAATCGGCATCTGCTACCTGGCCTTAACTGTCATTATGACAGCCCTTATCGCCGGCAGCAGTTCCAACGGCCTCAAAATGGTACTGGGCATAATGGCGCTCGTCGCAGTTGCCGTCCTTGGAATTTCCGTCGGAAGCTACTACCTTGTGGCCCTTATCTACGGCGGCAATTATGTGGCAATTTACTCCATGGATGAACAGTCCATCGCGCAATACCAGCCCGCAGACCAGGCGAGCAGAAACAGGGCCATCGGCGTTTTCTCCGCCGTGGCCGGAGGCCTTACCGGCAACGCCGGTCTGGTAGCGGCCGGCCTCACGACCGGCTCGCGGCTGGTCGTCCAGGTACAGTTCTCAAAAATCCGTTCCCTGAAGGTCGTTCGTTCCAGGGGGGAAATCCGGGTACACTCTTTCCTGAACTGGTTTACCGTCTATGTCAGTCCGGAAGACTTCGACATTGTCGCAGATCACATCACAGGCAGAAGCGTAAATGCCCGGATTGCCTCCTGAGCGGATCCGGCCGCCGCTTACCTGTGCCGTCTCCTGTAATCCTCACGGATCGGCGCCATCAGTTCTTCCTCTTCGAAAGCATCCCCCATGTCCAGGGCTGACTTCGACATTCTGGCACAGCTTACGGCTTTTGACAAAACCTCATAGTTCAGCCGTATGCCGTCGCCGTCATTTTCAAAAGTCACGGCGCGGCTGGGACGGATTCCGAAACGTCCCGCGACCCTGACCGCATCCATATTGGCGCCGAGGAACAGAAACTCCCAGTGATGCTTCTCCTTCTCGTGTGTGAGCATCTTCTGCACCTTGTCATAGCTGTATATGCGGCTCGCGTTCTCCATCCCGTCCGTCGTGATAATAAACAGTGTCTTCTCGGGCACGTCCTCTTCCCGTACGTATCTGTGGACATTGCTGATGTGATGAATGGCACCGCCCACGGCATCCAGAAGCGCCGTGCAGCCCCGCACATAGTACTGACTGTCATTCATCGGCTCAACCTTCCGGATGTCTGTCCGGTCGTACAGCACTTCTGTCCGGTCATCAAAAAGGACCACGGATACGTATGCTTCTCCCGTCTCTTTTTTCTGTTTCTCCAGCATTCCGTTGAACCCGCCGATCGTATCCGCTTCCAGCCCGGTCATCGATCCGCTTCTGTCAAGAATAAAAACCAGTTCTGTCAAACCTTTCTTCATATCTGACCTCTCTTTCCGCTGCCATGCAGCTGATGTTTTCTTCTGTTCTGAGGCCAGTATAGCAGGGCAGAATAAAAAAACGGTCGCCCGGAAAGCGACCGCAGATATCAGGTGATCACACATGGCTGGCCGTGTTCTTCCAGCTGTATATCCACCTCTATCATGTCATAGATCCTGTTTTCGATGAAATAAGAAAATATGATATCCGTCTTGTCGCATGGCGACAGGGCGTATCCCGCACGGGCAAGCAGGTCTTTCGTCTCGTCCAGATCCAGCATGGCACCGATGCACAGACGGAGTGCCGTCAGCTTCTGCGGGTGGTATTCCGGATTGTTCTTGATCTTGGAAAACACTTTTTTGTCGACAATTGCTCTTTTGTAGACATCAGAGTTTTTCATTCCCTTCCGTCTGATCAGATAGAACAGATACTGCGGAAAAGTATCGGTCATGTGCGCGATCCGTTCACCCAGCTTCCGTTCTATTTCTTCTATGGCAGCATCGGTATCCGGGATCCGTTCTTTCTCTTCCGCAGAAGACTTTTCTGCAGGGCGTGCCTTTGCGCGGGCTTCTTCTCTCCGGCCTTCTTCTCTTCTTGTCTCAGCTCTTCCGGCCGCCTCGCTCCGTCCAGCCAATTTGTGAAAAGAAGGCAGAGCTCCCGTATTTCCCGGATACGGCCGTGGGGACATCTGCGCTGATGACAGCTCATCCGGGACAGGTTCCTGGAGGGACGGCTCTTCCTGTGAGAATGACGGCGCTTCCTGCGGAAGTGCCGGGGCTGCAGAAACCGTCCAGCCGTATTCCTCCGCGTGTTTTTCCTCTACATAGTTCAGATCAATATAGGTTTCCAGATCCGGATACAGGTTCTTCCCCATCCGGGCGGCCTTCTCGTCAAATACCACCAGGAAGATCTGCATATCCGATTTCAGGAGAAACGCGTGAATCTCATCGACGGCAATGCGCATTCCCTCTTCCTTGGGATAGCCAAAGCCGCCCGTTGCTATCAGAGGAAAGGCTACGGAGCGGATTCCTTCCCGGGCTGCCAGCGCAAGACTCTTGCGGTAGCAGGACCGCAGGAGTTCTTCCTCGCGATGGCTGCCGTCAATATACAGCGGGCTGACGGCATGGATGATATATCTGGCCGGAAGACGAAACCCCGGCGTCAGGAAGACGTCTCCTTCTTTTACATAGCCGATATTCTGCTGCCTGTAAGACAGAAGCTCCTCATAGCCGGCCGCCTGATAAACGGCATGATCACACCCGGTCCCGACAGTCGGATGATCATTCGCCGTATTGACGATGGCCTCTGTATTCATCTTTGTAATGTCATTGCGGACAATTTTAAAAGGCATCCTGCCCCCTCATCACAATTCCTTATCCATATAGATACAGTCAAATGTATTGCCGTGAATAATCTCACGGTCATCCGCCCTGTAGCCGAGTTTCCGGTAGAATTCCAGCTTGTTCTCCCGGCTTTCCAGTACCGTCTTCCCGTATCCCAGCTCTCTTGCCCAGTCTTCCGCCGCCAGAACCGCCATGCTGCCCAGGCCTCTGTGCCGGTATTCGGGGAGAACAACAATTCTTCCCAGCATTACCGCATCTGTTCCGGCCGGATACAGGCGGACCGTGGCAACAGGAAGAACGTCATCATAAATTACAATATATCTGGTATCCGGCGTATCGTGTTCATCAAATTCATCTTCCGGAGCAATCTGATGTTTCACAGCCATGCCCTGAATCCGCACATAGTAAGCGCCTGCCTGATACGGCAGGGTAACCGCCCGTATAATTTTATACTCACCCGTCATACTCTCACCGTAAGCCCTTAGCTGCTGACGTGAGGTCTGCTGTCATGAAACCTGCCCTGCCACTATTCCCGCCAGCAGACGTCCCAGCTTTTTCTGGTTTTCCTCATCCATATGTATGCCGTCAGCGTCACTGACCTTTACATGCTCCGCTGCATTGAAAAAGCAGCATCCATATGTGCCGGCAAGCTGCCTGTACCATTCGGGCAGTTCTTCTGACACTTTCTGTGCCTGTTCGTATCCGAAGCTGTCGCCCAGCCAGGAATCCCGGATCGCCGGCGATACGGAAGGCGGCGCCACCAGCAGCAGCTGAAATGGCTCCGGGCATCGGAACATGCGGAAGGACAGGATCTTTTCAAGGAATATCTGCATCTCTCCCGCGACATCCATCGCGGAATAGGAAAACTTGCGTTTGCAGTCATTTACCCCCAGCATGACGATCACCCAGTTCAGGGGAGAATGCGACTCCAGACACGGCCCGATATATTTCAGACCGTTCTTTTCTCCCTCTGCAGGGTCATCTGTCGCAATCGTCCGGCCGTTCTGCCCCTCTTCGATAACCTTATAACCTTCTCCGAGTACAGACTGCATGACCATCGGCCACCTGCTGCTCTCCGGAAAGCGCACTTTGTTTACCGGGTCATAGCCCCAGGTCAGAGAATCTCCGAAGCAGAGAATATGCTTTTTTTCCATATGTTTTTTCCTTTCAGACTTCCGTGGTCAGTCTTTTATCTTTTCCGGCCCGGGGATCATCCCTGTACCCATCTGATGAACGCCTCTGTCTCATCAAAGGTTTTGAATTTCGCCGTGTACATATAACGGCCCATCTGCGGCCAGTTCATCTGCGGCATTTCCTCCTGCATAACCATGTTTTCGCCGTAGCGTGCCATGATATCTTCATGGGTATGCTGATAGATGTGCCCGTCTTTGCGGCTGGCGTAGACACAATAGAAATGTTCCGGTCCTTCCGGTTTGCTGCGGACATCCGAAGCCACCATATCGGCATAGATCTGGTATACATCTGTCGAATGGGCAAAATTCATCATATCCGGCGTGTAACCGCCCGCGGGGCGCATGTTGACCTCCAGGGCAGCAAAGTCTCCCACCTCACCCAGACCCTTGCGGGCCCTGGTCAGCCGGAAAAACTCCAGATGCACAAACCGCCTGTCCACGCCAAAGGCCTTCACGGTCTCCCTGCCCAGTCTGCGCAGCTTTTCCGGCACCTCCGGGCAGGTGTAGTACATCAGGTCCAGATCGCGGTTGACAATGTCCATCACGGGCGGCCAGACTGTCATGCTCTCAAACAGAGGTTCACAGCGGGTATCCGTGATGGCATCATAGGAGCAGATTTCGCCCTGTATAAACTCCTCCATCACGTAAGGATGTTCCGGCAGCTGATCATAGAACGCCTCGAAGTCAGCGTCGTTCTCCAGCCTCCAGGTATTGGTCGCGCCAACGCCGATATCCGGCTTGACTATCACGGGATATCCTACCTTTTCGATGAACGCCCGGCCCGCCTCGCGCGAAGAAACCATGTGCTGCCGCGCGGTTGGGATTTTCGCCTGAAGATAGATGCCCTTCATCAGCGACTTCTCCTTGATAAAGCCGATACGGTCGGACTGTATTCCGGTCGTGACATTGAAATCAGTCCTCAGGCGGGCGTCCTGCTCCAGCCAGTATTCGTTCATGGACTCAATCCAGTCGATCCTGCCGTACCTGAACGCAAAATAAGCCACGGCGCGGTAGACCTGGTCATAGTCTTCCAGAGAATCTACCTTGTAGTATTCTGTCAGGGCATCCTTCAGCGGAGCTTCCAGACTGTCATAGGCCGAATCGCCTATGCCCAGCACGTTAATGCCGTTCTTATGCAGCCGGTCGCAGAACTGCCAGTAGGTATGCGGAAAAT
Source organism: uncultured Lachnospiraceae bacterium (assembly GCA_902795835.1). The sequence continues at coordinate 26,332 of CADBNA010000145.1, forward strand.
TTGGAGAGATGAATACAAAATTCATTAATGAAGTCCTCTTTTCTTCGATACAGACCCTTCCGGATCCTGTTAACGCTTCACCCTGGCGTTCTGCACATGTTCTGCCGGAGCGCTTCATGCCGGAGCTTTACTGTTCATCCAGCAGGAAGGGCAGGAAATAGCGCAGCTGTCTGAACCACCAGGGCCAGTCATGATTAACATCAAAACCCCAGAAATCACACCAGGCGTGAATCCCTTTCTGTTTAAACACGCTCTGCAGAAAACGCAGTGTGCGGACACCGTCCTCCTCCCAGGCCCCCTGCCCCACACAGAAGATGATTTTCTTTTGATTGTACAGTTCAATGTAGGGGTGGTCAGCGGGCATATTGGGCAGGAAACGCTCCGGCGAGTTTTCGTAGAGCGTGGGATTCATGAAGCCGTCAAAGAAATAATCCGTGTCGTATACGCCTGACAGCGCCATCATGCCTGCAAACAGATCGGGGCGGCGCAGAAAAGTGATCGCGGCGTGATTTGCACCCATGCTCAGACCCGTCACCATCGGAAGCCGGCCGTTCCGGTCCCGGATCAGCGGAATGACCTGATCCGTAATGTAGCGGAAATACTGTTCCTGCCGCCCGGCACGCCGGTCCGGGTCACCGCTTTTATCAGACCAGCTCTCCGTATCCACCGTATCCACAACAAACAGCTGAATGCGGCCCTCTTCAATGTAGTCGCCAAGATGGGCAATCAGGCCAAAATCTTCCCATTGACGGCACATGCCGTCCTGTGTCGGGAATACCAGGAACGGAATGCCGCTGCCGCCGTATATCATCATATGCATGTCCCTGTCAAGGGAAGGACTGTAATGGGACAGCGCCTCCTTATACATTTATTTTCTCCGTATTGCAGCTGATCCTGTAGTTTTCCAGGGTTAATGTGTCGTTTTCAGAATACCGGTACCGGTTTATAATGGTCAGCTTCTCCGGCAGATCGCCTCTTTCGGCATACTGCGGCCTGACAAGAACCTCTTCTTCAAAAACCAGGTCCGGATCCATATCGAGTTCCTCTTCCCGGCTCAGCAAGAGTTCGATTCTGTCCCCGGCGGATTCCGGCCTGAGAACCTCTTCCGTATTTCTGCTGGAGCAGGTGCAGATGACATGTACGCCGTCATTCAGGAGCTTGTCCACCAGCATAAACATGAAAGTAAATTCCCCTGCCAGTAAAACGGCATCTGCCTCCAGGCTCTCAATCTTTTCCGCATACTCCCTGACAAGCGCCCGGAGATCCTCTGTATCAAACCAGGGCTCCACCTTCGGAAAAGGGAGATCCACGGTCTCTCCGTATACCTTTGC
>CADBNA010000146.1 GCA_902795835.1 uncultured Lachnospiraceae bacterium
AACCTGCACCGGATACAAAAATCCCTCCGTATTGGCATAAACACCGGTATCCAGCAGCGTACCATCCACATACTCCATGAGAACGGCATTAGATTGCTCCACTCCGGCACGAAGCTCATCCGCCGTGATCGGCGATCTTCTCTCATACATCTTTTTCAAAACAGCAGCCGGAAAAATCCCATACAGAAATTCACCCGCCTGCACACAGGTTTCCAGCCATTTTTGGTCCATAGTAATCCTTTCGAGGAGACAGGGGTCAGACCTGTGTCTCCTTCATTCATTCTTCACCGAAGCTCTTTTGGTTCAGCGGAAGGAGACGCAGGTCTGACCCCTGTCTCCTCGACCCCCGTCTCCTGTTATCTGGTTCTCAGCGTCATCCATTAGGATTCTCTTTACCTCTTGTTCAAAGCGCATCGCAGTACTGCACTTTTCTGTTACCGTACACCATTCATCAGCAACTCTGTCAGAAAAGCATTTATATATGATTGTATTCTTTTTGTCTCTCACCCTTATGCCGTGATAATATTTCTTCTTGGCAATCACGTTTTTCCAGGGATCTGCAAGAGATTCAACATCATCGATATCATCATATGCCGCCACGACCCATGCATCCGTACTGTCACAGGGGATAACGATCGATATATGCGTCATATCCACTTCACCCATTGCTTCCGCGAGAATTGACACGCCATGATCTATTCTTCCCGTGATACTGTTTTTATGGCTTATACACGGAAGCTCTACCGGGCATTGCTCATCCTTTACCCTCTCGCAGTATAAAGGGAACACTTTTCCCTTATCCACACAGACGGTTGATTCGCACAAACAGTGTGGTTCCCTCTCTTTTCGGATCACATCTCCATCCATCTGTATGACAATCGCATTTATGTTCGGCTGTATTTCCTGCATAAACATATTTATGGAAGCTGTTTCCCGGCACCATCTCCAGACGCCTTTCCATCCGTTGCCATAACGTCCCATCATATCAGGCTCCGGCTGCAATGACAGATACCTGTTTTCTTCTCCTGTGATCCTGTCAATGGCCGCCTTCAGAACCAGATGGTCGGTTGGCCCTTCCGCCACTATTCCGATCACTTTTTTCATAACAGTTCCGGAACACCTCCCAACATCCCGTTGATCCAAAGCCGTGACAGAGGCTGATCCATCTTTAGCAGTTTTTCAGAAACCTGTACCCGTGTGATCTCTACATGACCATATTTGTTCCTGTCCGTTGTAAACAGTCTTATATCATCATTGGACAGATCCAGGCCATCAAGTACCAGTGGATTGTGAGTAGTCATGAAGACTGTTTTTTTCTCTTCAATGATCTTATTTGTAAATACCTCCGTAACCTTTCTTGCCAGTCTTGGATTCATGGCATGATCAAAGCTGTCTATGGCAAACATCTTCGGAGCCTTTTCATGCATCGCTAAAGAAAGCATGAACAAAACATAAAGCGCACCCTCACTGGCATCATATCCGGTAAAGGATGCTGTGTCTTTCAGATACTTGTCTCTGAATTCAATGATCTGCTGTGTTGTCGGAACACCTGGATTCAGGATGGTCTTCTTCGGCTTGCTTACTTTGAATTCAGCCGCCCAGTCAATCAACTCCAGCATATCTTCCATGAACATCGACCCAAACATCAAATCGCCATCTTCTTCATGGATGAGATCCTGTATCGACTCTGCCAGACGGCCTCCGTTCAATCCGATCGGATTTATCTGCATCGGATCCGCAACTGTCCCTCTCAAAGTCAAAGTGTCCGGCTGATAAATTCCATAATCCCCGATATACTTGGCTGCCTGAACATAATCCTTGCCTGAAAGAGACTCCGAAATTGTAAAATACCCTATCTTGTTATTCAACTGGGCATTGCTTCGATTGCTCCTGCCATAAACCGGCTCTCCGTCACAGGTCACGCTCTCTGCAAAATATTTCCATGCATCATCTTCTTTAGGAACTGTCATATGGGTCATATATCCATAATCATGTCCGTTCAGCCCCCATTCCACAGAGAAGTCCACGGTCTTCGATTCCTTCACTATGGACAGGAACTTTGATTTATATAGGGCAGATGTGCTGAGTCTCACGCCTTTTCGCAGCAAGCTGGCTGCATTTACCCTGTCCGTCATAGCTGCACTGAGCACGCCGATCGCCTCCAGAATAGAAGACTTTCCAGAACCGTTTGCTCCTATAAAGACATTTACACGCCCCGGCTCAAATGATACCTCATACAAAGACTTGAAATTCTGGACCGTAATCCTCTTAAGCTTCATATCACTCACTGTACGATCACTCCCCTCCGGAAAATGGCCTGTCTAAACTCAATTTAAGTATATCAAAAAATCAAATAAAATCCATATCTAAATTTCAAAATATCCCGTATTTACAGCACTTAATCTGATTTTTAATGTGTCATAAAATGCCTTTTTTGAAGTATCTATTATAATAATAGAAGTAGCAATTTCTTGCTAAAACGATCTATCTAATATCCGTCTTTAGGAGACAGGTAGGAGACAGGGGTCAGACCTGTGTCTCCTCGATCCCAGTTTCCTCCGACCCTGTCTCCCATCTTCCTCTCGTTTTCTTCCGTCTCCTTCGCCTTTCCTTCTCCGCTTATTCTTTTTCTTTTCTTATTCTTTTATACTGCTGATTGTTTTCTTAATAGATTTTATGTTCTGAATCCCTGTATTTTTCAAACAGTTCCAGGCACTCCTCCCGGTCCATTTGCACCAGATAGTCCCCCAGCTGTTCTCTTCCCGCCAGCAGTTTGTCCATATCCTCATCCCGGAAGCCGATCCTGCTGTTGTCTTCAATCGTACACCCGTAATATACCTTGTCGATTTTTGCCCACATGCAGGCGAACAGGCACATCGGGCAGGGTTCACCCGTCGTATATAGCACGGTACCGCTCAGGTCATACGTTTTCAGGCGGCGGCAGGCATCACGAATCGCATCAACTTCCCCGTGACAGGTCGGATCCATATTGGCAAGAACACGGTTATGCCCGCGTCCTACGATCTCCCCGTCCTTGACAACGACAGATCCGAACGGCCCGCCATGCTTCTTCCTGATCCCCTCCGTCGCTTCTGCTATAGCGGCGCGCATAAACGGAATCATAGGAGACAGGGGATTTTTCTCATTATGTTTTCTCTTCTTACTGCCGGTCTCTTGATTACCGCCGGTCTTTTTAGTACTGTCAGTCTCATCAGCACTGCCGGTTTCCGCATTGCAGGCAGTCTCTTCAGCAGTCTTCTCGATTTTTTCTTCATCTTTCTCAAAGATCATCATATGTTAGAGAGACGATAGAAGCGTCCTCTGCCCCCTTTCTCTTCTTAATTGTATTTCTATCTTGCTAATTGCTCATCTCATCTATCTGGCCGTCGGTATATCCCCTCTCCTTCAGGAACTCTCTGGTGTGCCACCCCTCGGGATATCCGGCGTGTCTGTATTCAGGCGGCGTCTCCGACAAATGAACCGGACAGCCCATCTGGCGGATAAGACGGCTGCGGTCGAGGGAGGCAGCGAGGAGACAGGGGTCAGACCTGTGTCTCCTTCCTTCTTCGTCGGGGAGACAGGGGTCAGATCTGTGTCTCCTCCCCTCTCCATCTGTGTTTTCAGTGATATTCTGTTGATCGGGAGGGGAGACACAGATCTGACCCCTGTCTCCCCTGTCTCTCTCCGAATATTTCTCTTGATCGGGTGAGGAGACGCAGGTCTGACCCCTGTCTCCTTCTTCCTCATATACTGGCAACGGCACTTCTGGCCACATGCCCCGGGCCTGCAGCTGCGGATCCCGGCTGGCTTCTTCCATTGTCAGCACCGGCTCCACGCAGGCATCCAGCCGGCTGAATATGGCTGTCCACTCTTCTCTTGTCTTTTCTCTGAATCTGGCCTGAAAGGCTTCTTTGATCGTTTTCACCGCTTCGGGACCCGTCCGCAGCTGTTTTCCGTCGGCCCATTCGGGGAAGCCGAGTCCTTTGCACAGGGCTGCAAAGAATTGCGGTTCCAGAGAGCCCACGCTCATATATTTCCCGTCACGGGTTTCGTAAAAGTCATAGATACCGCCGCCGTTCAGCATCCCGCTCTCGCGCTCCGGCTCTTCCGCACCGGCCAGGAAGCTGGCGCCGTCCATGGAATTGAAAGGCACGGTTCCGTCGCACATGGCGATGTCCACGAACTGGCCTTCTCCTGTTTTTTCTCTGTGATACACGGCTGCCAGGATGCCGATGATGGCCAGGTTTGAGCCTGCAGCCACATCCGCGATCTGAAAATTGTACAGGGACGGACCGCCTTCTCTGCGCCCTGCCGCACTTAGGATCCCGCTTCTGGCCATATAGTTGCAGTCGTGGCCGGCGCGCATCGCCATGGGGCCGGTCTGCCCGTATCCGGTGACCGCACAGTAGATCAGACGCGGATTGACGGCCTTCAGAGCTTCATATCCGATCCCCAGACGGTCCATAACACCCGGCCGGAACTGCTCCACCACGATGTCATATTCCTTTACCAGCTGTTTGACAGCCTCCACCGATTCCTGTTTTTTCAGATTCAGGAAGATCGTCTTTTTGTTGCGGCCCAGCCAGGCGCAGGCGGCAGTCGTATCCGTCCCTTTGATCACCGGCGGCCAGTGCACGACCAGGTCATACCTGCCGCGGCTGCTGATCTTCACAACCTCTGCTCCCAGATCCGCCAGCATCATCGTCGCATACGGCCCCGGCAGCAGCGTGGTAAAATCCAGTATTTTCAGACCATCAAGTGCTCCGCTCATTGCTGTAATACTCCTCCAGTCCCGGCCGGGCACGCAGATATGCTTCCT
>CADBNA010000147.1 GCA_902795835.1 uncultured Lachnospiraceae bacterium
AAGATGCTTTCATGAACGCCCTGACAATGGACATGGCGCTCGGATGCTCCACAAACAGCATGCTGCATCTGCCTGCCATCGCCCATGAGGCCGGATTTGATTTTGAAGCGGAACTGGCTAACGAGTGCAGTGAAAAGACACCGAATCTCTGTCATCTGGCTCCTGCCGGCCCGACATATATGGAAGACCTGAATGAAGCCGGCGGAATCTATGCCGTTATGAAAGAAGTTTCAAAACTGGGTCTGCTGCATCTGGACTGCATGACTGTCACGGGAAAGACCGTAGGAGAGAATATTGCCGATGCCGTCAACCTGAATCCGGAAGTGATCCGTCCCGTTGACAATCCTTATATGAAGACCGGTGGACTGGCTGTGCTCAAAGGCAATCTGGCACCGGATACAGCCGTTGTCAAGAGGTCTGCCGTTTTGCCCGAGATGATGGTGCATGAGGGGCCGGCAAGAGTATTCGACTGTGAAGAAGACGCCATTGACGCCATCAAGAGCGGCAAAATTGTTTCCGGAGACGTTGTCGTCATCCGTTACGAAGGGCCAAAAGGCGGGCCCGGCATGCGGGAGATGCTCAATCCCACATCAGCCATTGCCGGAATGGGACTGGACAGGACAGTGGCGCTGATCACGGACGGCCGTTTTTCCGGCGCTTCCCGCGGCGCATCCATCGGACATGTCAGCCCGGAGGCAGCTGTCGGCGGTCCGATTGCCCTGGTAGAAGAAGGCGATATCATCCGGATCAACATCCCGGAGTATTCTCTGGAGCTTGCGGTCAGCGATGAGGAACTGGCGGAAAGAAGGAAGAACTGGAAACCGCGCCGCGCAAATATTACGACCGGATATCTTGCCAGGTATGCCAGTCTGGTCACAAGCGCGAACCGGGGAGCTATTCTGCAGGTGCACAAAGAAGAGTCATAACGGAATTATTAAAGAGGAAATGCTATGCTGTTGAATGGATCTGAGATCATTATCGAGTGTCTGAAAGAACAGGGTGTAGACATCGTATTCGGATATCCTGGCGGGACGATCCTGAATATTTATGATGAACTGTATAAACATCCGGAGATCCGCCATATTCTGACTTCTCATGAGCAGGGAGCCGCACATGCCGCGGACGGATATGCCAGGGCAACCGGAAAGACAGGCGTCTGTTTTGCCACCAGCGGGCCCGGCGCCACCAACCTGGTAACCGGTATTGCAACTGCCTATATGGATTCCATACCAATGGTGGCGATAACGGCCAACGTGGGCACCCAGGCTCTGGGGAAAGACAGCTTTCAGGAGGTGGATATTGCCGGCGTCACGATTCCGATTACAAAGTACAGCACTATTGTGAAGGATGTCACAAAGCTGGCGGATACGATTCGCAGGGCTTTTACCATCGCACAGAGCGGCCGCCCGGGACCGGTGCTGGTGGACGTGACCAAGGATGTGACCGCTGCGCTCTGCGAGTATGAGGCGAAACAGCCGGTCCCCATCGAACCGGCAGCCGGCCGGATCCGGGAGGAGGATCTGGACCGCGCTGTTGAGATGATCAATGCATCAAAACGCCCGTATCTGTTTGTGGGCGGCGGCGCTGTGAGCGCAGACGCGGCGGAGGAAGTGCGCACGTTTGCACATCGTATTCAGGCACCGGTCTGCGACACATTGATGGGAAAGGGTGTTTTTCCGGGAACAGACGACCTGTACACCGGCATGCTGGGCATGCACGGCACAAAGGCGTCCAATCTGGGCATGTATGCCTGCGACCTGCTGATTGTTCTGGGTGCCAGATTCTCTGACCGTGATGTGGGCAATCCGAAAGCCTTTGCCAACCAGGCGCAGATTCTGCAGTTTGATGTAGATCCCGCTGAAATTAATAAAAACGTTGTTGTGGATGCCTGTGTCTATGGCGACCTGAAGGTGATTCTGAACCGGATCCTCCCCCGTATTGAAGAGAAGGACAATCCGGAATGGCTTGCTGAGGTTGCAGAGAAGAAAAAGCTGGACAACGTCAGAATCCCGGATGACCGGCTGACCGGTCCGTTTGTTATCCGTGAGATCTGCCGCGTCACCAAAGGCGAGGCGGTTATCTGCACTGATGTCGGACAGCACCAGATGTGGGCGGCACAGCATTATACCTATACGGAACCCCGCACATTCATCAGTTCCGGGGGCCTGGGAACCATGGGCTACGGCCTGGGAGCCGCGATGGGGGCCAAATGCGCCCGCCCGGATAAGACGGTCATCAATGTGGCCGGAGACGGATGCTTCCGGATGAATATGAATGAACTGGCCACCCTGACCCGAAATGAGATCCCGGTCATAGAAGTTGTGCTGAACAACCATGTTCTCGGCATGGTCCGTCAGTGGCAGACCCTGTTCTATGACAAGAGATATTCCCACACAATCCTGAAGGACAAAGTGGATTTTGTAAAGGTTGCGGAGGCGATGGGCGCCAGAGGCATCCGGGTTACAGAACCGGCAGCCTTTGCCCCTGCCCTGGAGGAGGCGATCCGCTCCGGTGAGCCGACGGTTATAGAATGCATGATCGATGAGGATGACAAGGTCTTCCCGATGGTGCCTGCGGGCCGCGCCAACAGTGAAGTGTTCGATGCAGGAGATCTGGAAGAAAGAGATTGACAATAGTTTCACATAAGCGTATGTTTGTGATTGACAACTTTTTGACCTGTGAGTCTGACTGAATAAAAGTACAGTGAGGAAGCTATGAGCAGAGTATACAATTTTTCTGCCGGACCGGCGGTACTTCCCGAGGAGGTTCTGCGCGAAGCCGCAGAAGAGATGATGGATTACCGCGGCTGCGGCATGTCTGTGATGGAGATGAGCCACCGCTCCAAAATGTTTCAGACGATCATTGACGAGGCAGAGGCAGATCTCCGTGAACTGATGCAGATTCCGGACACCTACAGGGTGCTGTTTCTGCAGGGAGGCGCTTCCCTGCAGTTCGCACAGATTCCCATGAATCTGATGAAAAACCGTGTTGCGGATTACATCATCACGGGAAACTGGGCAAAAAAGGCATGGCAGGAGGCTGCCATCTACGGCCGGGCCAATAAAACGGCCTCTTCCGAAGACCGGACATTTTCCTATATTCCGGACTGCTCCGATCTTCCCATTGATCCTGAGGCAGACTACGTCTATATCTGTGAAAACAATACCATTTACGGCACAAAGTTCCACACCCTGCCGAATACAAAGGGAAAGCTGCTGGTGTCTGACGTGTCCTCCTGCTTCCTCTCGGAGCCGCATGATGTGGAAAAGTACGGTATCATATACGGCGGCGTGCAGAAGAACGTAGGCCCGGCCGGCATGGTGATTGCCGTCATTCGGGAGGACCTGATCACAGAGGATGTGCTTCCGGGCACGCCCACCATGATGAAATACAAGACCCAGGCGGATGCCGGCTCCATGTACAATACGCCGAATTGCTGGGATATCTATATCTGCGGCAAAGTATTCAAATGGATTATGTCTCTGGGCGGCCTGAAGGCCATGCAGGACAGGAACGAAAAGAAAGCGAAAATACTTTATGATTTTCTGGATCAGAGCAGTCTTTTCCACGGTACTGTCGTTAAAGAAGACCGCTCTCTGATGAATGTGCCGTTTGTGACGGGAGATGCGGATCTGGATGCCCGTTTTGTCGCGGAGGCAAAAAAAGCCGGGCTTGAAAATCTGAAAGGCCACCGTTCTGTAGGCGGCATGCGTGCAAGCATCTATAATGCAATGCCGGTGGAAGGCGTTGAGGCACTGGTGAAGTTTATGACAGAATTTGAAAAGGAGAACCTGTAATGTTTCGCTATCATTGCCTGAACCCCATCTCACAGATCGGACTGGATTTCCTGGGAGATAACTACCAGAGAACAGATAAGCTGGATGAGGCAGAGATCGCGCTGGTCAGAAGCGCAAAGATGACAGAGATGGATCTTCCCGGGAGACTTCTGGCGGTCGGCCGTGCCGGCGCCGGCGTAAATAATATCCCGCTGAACCGCTGCGCAGAGCAGGGCATTGTCGTATTCAATACGCCGGGGGCAAACGCCAATGCCGTAAAGGAACTCGTGCTGGCCGGCATGCTGCTGGCTTCCCGTGATATTGTGGGCGGCATCGAATGGGTTAAAAGCGAGGCTGAAAATCCGGAAGTGGGAAAACTGGCAGAGCAGCAGAAAAAGCAGTTTGCCGGTACCGAGATCAGCGGAAAGAAGCTGGGCATCATAGGATTGGGAGCGATCGGACAGATGGTGGCCAATGCCGCTACACATCTGGGCATGGATGTATACGGATACGATCCGTATATCTCCGTTGACGCAGCCTGGAATCTTTCCCGCAGCATTCATCATGTACAGGACATCCATAATATCTACCGGGACTGTGATTTTATCACCATTCATGTGCCGCTGCTGGACAGCACGCAGGGAATGATCGGCAGAGAAGCCATTTCCATGATGAAGAAAAATGTCGTCATCATCAATTATGCCAGGGACCTGCTCGTGGATGAGGAAGCCCTGATTGAAGCCCTGAAAGCAGGTAAAATACGCCGGTATGTTACCGATTTTGCCAGCAAAACGATATTAAAGGCGCCGCGTGTCCTGGTCACCCCCCATCTGGGCGCCTCCACGGAAGAGGCGGAAGACAACTGCGCTGTTGCGGCCGTTAAAGTACTGCGGGATTATCTGGAAAACGGGAATATCCGGAACTCCGTGAATTATCCCTCCTGTGACATGGGGGTCTGTCAGTCGGCTGGAAGGATTGCCATCTGCCACAGAAATGTGGTTGATATGATCCGTCAGTTTGCCCGCATCCTCAGTGATGCAGGTGTCAATATCACC
>CADBNA010000148.1 GCA_902795835.1 uncultured Lachnospiraceae bacterium
ATAAAAACCGGCACCAGAGCCAGACGGGAGAAATCCTTCTGATTCTGTTCAGCTTTGCGGGCGTTGTATTTCTGGCAGGCTATACGCTGTTCCGCGCCTGGATGCGGGACACCCCGTATACGATGGGAGAATGGAACCGTATTTACTATATCCTGTGGTTCCTGCTGAGCATATTTATCATTTCCTGCAGAAACCACAGGAGCTTCCTGCGGCTCGGGTTTGTGATGCTCGCCGTGCTGGCTTTGTCCGTCATATTCGGGGAGCTGAATCTGTCACCGATTGATGAGTGCAGCCATCTGGATTATATCTGTTATGTGGCCGGCTCACGCAGGCTCCCGACCATGAACCAGAGCATCAACACCTGGCGGATTGCTCAGACCGGGGCGGTCGGCGGCCTGAATTACGGCAAGCGCTATGAGGCAATCCAGGTACCGCTCTACTATATCCTGATGGCCATTCCGGTTTCGCTGATCCGGAATATGCGTACGGCGCTGTATTTCTGCAGGCTTACCGGTTTTGCCCTGTGGGGAATATCACTGTTCATCTGCAGGAAAACCCTTGGGATGCTCTGCAGAGGCGGTGTCATCGCCGATGAGACCACGGCGGTGTATCTGCTCTGTATCTTCGGCCTGAATCCCGGCGTGCTGATCCGGTGCATCTGCGTCAGCAATGAACCGCTGGCCATTTTCTTTACCGTCAGCCTGCTGCATATTACCTTCCGTATGCTGCTGGACGGGTTTTCCGTCTCCCGAACCATTGCAGGAACCGTTTTTGCGGTCTGCCTGTTTTATACCAAGAGCACCGGTGTGTTTGTGATCGGCGGGATGCTGCTGGTGCTGCTGTATTACAGAAAGATTCTGGCTTTCCTGGCTTCCTGCGCCGTATACGCAGCTTCCATGCTTCCGTGGTTTTACCGGAATTACCGTCTGTACGGCTCTTTTTCCGGCATGAATGTGCACACGGAGATTGTCTTTGACAAAATCAACCCGCTGAACACGCGGTTCAATCCCTATGTAGGCGTTTTTTCGATATTTACGAGAAAATACTTCATTCCCGCGGAAATCACCAGCATGACAACCTTTACGGACTACATCAATACCGGGGTGTCCGTCCTTGTGATTGCGCTGCTGGCTGTCTGTATTCTGCGGGAGCTGGTCCGGCTGGGCCGTTACATGATCGGGAAATGGCGCTTTACCTATTCTGCCGGGGAGAAAAAAGAGTATGCCCTGATGACCAGCGCTGCTCTGGTGATGGCCAATATCAGCATGCTGGTGATCTCCACAGACAGCACATGGCTGAACACCCTGATCGGGCGGTACCTGTATTTTCTGATCATTCCTCTCGTAATCCTGTTCTCTGATCTGGTCACGAGATATGAGAGAAAAAAAGAAGTGACTGTCCTGATAGCGGTTTTCCTCTCCTGCCTGTATCTGGATACCTTTGCGTACTATGCTGACAGCATCGGCGTCCAGCATCATCTGTACGGATGGGCGGGGGAGGAACTGGAAAAAGCAGCAGAGGAAATGACAGAGGACGCGCAGGGAAAGGTATACGGCATTCTGGCACACGACTGGGTCAGAAAGCCGGTACGCGAGCTGGTCATTCCGGAGGAACACGGAGGCGGGCCGCATGGACCGGAAAGCGGACAGAATGACAGCGGAGGCTGACAGAACGGGAAGCCGGTCTGCGGCGGAAAAAGAACTGCGTGCCTGCAGGCTCTGCCCGAGGGCGTGCGGGGTCAACCGGCTGGCGGGCGAGACGGGATACTGCGGCATGTCCGCTGAGATCAGGGCCGCAAGGGCTGCCCTGCATTTCTGGGAAGAGCCCTGCATTTCCGGATACGGGGAATGCCGTCCGGCAGGTATGCCTTCTGCCGGCGCACCTGAAAAAAATGACAGACGCCGGGGCTCCGGGACGGTTTTTTTCTCAGGCTGCAATCTGCGCTGTGTATATTGCCAGAACAGGGAGATAGCAGCAGGAAAAGCCGGCAGGGTCATTACGGGAGAGCGGCTCGCCGGGATCTTCCTGGAACTGCAGGAACAGGGGGCCTGCAACATTAACCTGGTCACCCCGACACCGTATATCCCGCAGATAGCCGAAGCGCTCCGGACAGCCCGGGCGGAAGGACTGGCCATTCCGGCCGTCTGCAACTGCGGCGGATATGAGAGCGTGCATGCGCTGCAGCTGCTGGACGGCCTCGTCGATGTGTACCTTACGGATTTTAAATACATGGATGCGGAAGCCGCCCGACTGTATTCGGCAGCCCCGGATTATCCCCTGGCTGCTGCCGCGGCACTGGCGGAAATGATGAGACAGGCGCCGAAGGCTGAATTCGACGGGGCCGGTGTGATGACAAAGGGCGTAATCGTGCGCCACCTGCTGCTGCCGGGACAGGTAAAAGATGCCTGCGCCGTCACGGATTATGTTTTTGACACGTATGGGGATGCCGTCTGGCTCAGCCTGATGCGGCAGTATACGCCGATGAGCGGCGTGGGAGATCAATATCCCGGACTGGACCGCGCGGTAACCGGAAGAGAATATTACCGGTGGCTCGCACATGTAATGGACCGGGGAATCAGCAACTGCTTTATACAGGACCGGGGAACGGCACAGGAAAGTTTTATCCCGCCCTTTGACGGGGAGGGACTATAGGAGGTAAAGGATGAAAATCGGATTTATAGGCTGCGGGAATATGGCAACGGCAATTATTCGCGGGATGCTCAGGCAGAAGGCGGTGTCTGCAGATCAGATCTGCGTGGCGGAAAAGAGCCCGGATGCCCTGGCGCGTGCGGAAAAGGAGCTGGGCGTACAGACTGCGCAGGACAACTGCGCTGCCGCGGCACAGGCGGATATCCTGATCCTGGCTGTCAAGCCTCATGTTCTGCAGCCGGTAATCGAAGAAATCCGTTCGTCCGTAGATCCGCATACGGTTGTGGTTACACTGGCGCCCGGCAAGACGCTGGAGTGGCTGAAGGAGGAGTTCGGCAGGCCGGTCCGGCTGATCCGCACAATGCCCAATACGCCGGCGCTGGCAGGGGAAGGGATGACCGCCCTCTGCCCGGATGATTCTGTCAGCGGGGACGACCTGCGGACAGTGGAACATCTGCTGCAGAGCTTCGGCCGCACCGCTGTGGTTCCGGAATCGCTGATGAATGTAGTGACAGGCGTGAGCGGCAGTTCACCGGCCTATGTATTTATGTTTATTGAGGCGCTTGCCGATGCGGCCGTGCTGGGAGGAATGCCCAGGGGACAGGCATACGAGTTTGCTGCACAGACCGTACTGGGCAGCGCAAAGCTGCTTCTGGAGACGGGGAAACATCCCGGAGAACTGAAGGATATGGTATGCTCGCCGGGCGGAACCACGATTGAAGCAGTGCGCGTACTGGAAGAAAAAGGCTTCCGGGGAGCGGTAATTGACGCCACGGCGGCCTGCATAGAAAAAGCAGGTAAACTTTGACACACAGCAGAGCAGAAGGAGGATTGCAGATGGCTAAGGTATATTCATTTTTTGCAGACGGACTGGAAGAAATTGAGGCGCTGACACCGGTGGATTTTCTGCGGCGGGCAGGACATTCTGTCACGACCGTATCCATTATGGGGCGAAAGCAGATCCACGGTTCCAACGGCATTGAGATTCTGACAGACGCGCTTTTCGAAGAGGCGGATTTTGCAGACGGCGATCTGTTTATACTGCCCGGCGGCGGCGGCGGAACGCAGAACCTGTCAGCCTGCGGGCCTCTCCGCACGCTGCTGAAAGAAAAGTATGATGCAGGAAAGCACGTGGCGGCGATCTGCGCGGCGCCGTCCATCTTCGGCAGCCTTGGCTTCCTGAAGGGAAGATGCGCGACGGTCTATCCGGGTATGGAGGATACACTGACGGGAGCAGAGCCGCAGGATGTGCCCGCTGTGACAGACGGAAACGTGACCACCGGACACGGACCAGGCGCCGCCATTGAATTCGCGCTGGAGCTGGTGCGCGTACTCGGGGGAGAGGACGCGCGGGAAGAGATCCGGAAGCAGGTAGTGTTTCAGCATTGAGGAGTGGGATTCTCCTGGACGGACGCCGCTGCGGGGACAGGAACCCCTCATGTGTCCGCTGCTCCGCCGGCACGAGCCTGCTCATCTAATGTGCCCGGGTCAGGTATGCCCGGCCACATAAGATTCGGCCGGTCTCGTACACGTGCTCGCCGGATGCGTCCCCTTGAGGTGCCCCTGCCTCCGCAGCGGCTGTATGTTATCCGGCTGTACATGTTCACTAAAACGAAAGATTATTGGAAAATCTGCTTTTGTAATTCTTTTATAATTCGTTCCCATCGTACAGCAGTAAGGGGTGGGGCGGCATCCCCTCAGAGTGCATTGGAGCGAGTGCTGGCAGCCGTTGACTTCCCGGCATCACGGAACAGAGGCGAGATCGGGCATACCATGCCCGAGCGAGAACGAGATGGAGGGCGCTGAACGTCCAGTGGACGTTCGCTTAGCGCCGACCGAAGCGGAGCGGAGACCTTTTCATCAGGAAAACTCCGGAATTTCGAGTGGTGCGCTGTTCCGTGATGACGGAATGACTACGGATGCCGCACGAAGTGACTGCAGTTTGAGGGGATGCCGCCCCACCCCTTGCCTGCGTACCTGTAACAAGAGGCAGTTGCTGCAATGAAAATAGAAGAGTTTCCCACGGAACAGGAGAACCCCATGCGTCTGGAGAAAATACAGGAAGAACTTGCCAAAAAAGGCTATGCCTTCACCTACACTGAGGAGGAGGGCGTCGGCAGCATCGACTTTCAGGACCGGGGACTGGATTATCACATCTGGGAATTCTGCGGGGAAGACGGCGTTTTCGGCGCGGAGACGAACCTCATGCATGCCGGAAGGATGGAAGA
>CADBNA010000149.1 GCA_902795835.1 uncultured Lachnospiraceae bacterium
CTGTATTTTTATGACAATCAGGTCGTACAGATCGCCAAAGGTGTTGAGCCGTCCGCCAGGGGGGAGCTGGAAATCACCACCGTGAACAATAATTATCTGGAGCGCGAACAGCTGCATGTCATCACGCTGGGAGAGGACTATACCTGGTTCGACGCCGGGACGGCGGACAGCCTGTACAACGCAGCCGGAAAGATCAAGGATGCGCAGCGAAGCGGCAAGATGATCGCCTGCCTGGAGGAGATCGCGGTCCAGAACCACTGGATTACACTGGACCAGCTCAAAGAGACGGCCGAGCAGATGAAACAGACGAAATACGGCCAGTACCTACTGAGCGTGCTGTTCAACCTGGAAGATGAGATGTGAGAGATGAAAGGAGACAGAGGTCTGACCCCTGTCTCCTCGGTCTCCTTAAATGTGTTCAGATGACTTTGTCCGGCACGCCGCCTTTTGCGGATCCGGGATAGAGCTCTGTCTCGGAATAGGTGAAGGAGTGTTCGGCTGCTTCATCCTGGGACAGACGCGGTTTTTCTTCCGGCTCGACGCCGTCGACGGCGATGTTGAAGCCGTCTTCCACCATGCGCTCCGCACCGACCTTTTTAAACTGGTGGACGATGTACGGGATTGAATGGCGGAGTTCCTCTTCTGTTGCGATGTGCAGGGATTTTCCCATCTTGATTACGTAGTTCCAGCGCATGACCGGAACGCCGAGTCCTTTGATAAAGAATGCATTCTCTTCCGGAATGGAGACGATCTCTTTTTCTGTGAACTTCTCCATGTCTTCCTTTGTTGTGCCGGGACCTACATGAAGCACCCGGATAGACAGCTCAAAATCAAGCACATTCCGCATGTTTCCACGTTTTACACTGTTAGCCATATAGTACCTCCTTGAAGACTGTCAGCAGTCCTTCCTTATGAATTTTATTATATTATTTGTTTAACTGTTTGTAAATAGCGGGAAAATTAATTTGACATTGTTTCGGCGGTATCGGAATAATGCCCGAATGGCTGAATTTACAGAATTTACAGAATTTACCCGCATTGAAATAAGCCTTTTTCCGATGGCTTTTTTATGCTATAATAAACTTCGTATGTGCGAGAGTTCATATTCGCTGCAAACATAATAGTTCCGCAGTGCCTGCGGCCGGATTCTGTCTGCCGCGGGAGAATAGGGAATCGCGTGAAAACCGCGAACGGTACCGCCGCTGTGAACACATACAGGACAAGCCCCCCGGGCGCGAGCCGGCCATTGGGTTAACTGAGAAGGCCGGGCTGTCTTTCAAAAGAGCTGCCGTCAGCTGCCGGCTGTCAAAAGCCGCAGATCTGCCGCTTCCTTTTGGATGTGTGAGTCAGAAGACCTGCTGTGGAGAAAGCAATCCGCAAAACGCGGATTCACTATGGAAATGTCGGCTGTAGTGATGGCAGAGATGCTGTTGCTGCAGCCGTTTTTGTGGCAGCATTTTGACCCGTCTCTCCCGCAGGACCGTGCGGAAAATGGTCCCTGGGAGATGCGGACTGTTGAAAGGATGAAAGTATGGCAATTTGGATGGCGGGTATTGACCATACCCGGGCAGCATTGGATGTGCGGAGTATTTTTTCCTTTACAAAAAAAATGTCAGAGGAGGCGAGCGGGCGGCTGATGGAGATGCCCGGGATCAAGGGCTGTGTGATCCTGTCTACCTGCAACCGCATGGAACTCTGGCTGAGCACGGAGAAGGAGACAAAGCCGGAACCGGTGGACCTGCTCTGTGAATATCTGGATGTTGACGCAGAAGAGTACCGCAGCCTGTTTTCCGTGAGAAGCGGGGAGGAGGCCGTGACGCATCTGTTCCGCCTGGCTGCCGGTCTGGAGTCCATGATCATCGGTGAAGACCAGATCATCACACAGGTAGGCGATGCCGTGGCGCTGGCCAGAAGCTTTTATGCGACGGACCATGCGCTGGAGGTGCTGTTCCGTCTGGCAGTCACTGCCGGAAAACGGGTGAAGACGGAGGTGGACCTGTCCACTGCCGACAGTTCGGTGATTCACACGGCCCTGCGTGTGCTGGGACTGCAGGGGATCTCGGTCTCGGGAAAAAAATGCATGGTGATCGGCAACGGGATGATGGGCAAGCTGTCGGCCCAGACCCTGATGGAGCACGGCGCGGACGTAACCGTGACGATCCGGCAGTATCACAGCGGCGTCGTGGATGTGCCGGAGGGCTGCCACCGCGTCAATTATGAAGACAAGCTCGCCGTGCTGCCGGAGTGCGATTTTGTCGTGAGTGCGACGACCAGTCCGAATTATACGCTCCGCAGAAAAGAGCTGGAGCCTCTGGTGATGGATCATCCGGTCTGCATGATTGATCTGGCGGTGCCGCGGGATATAGAACAGTCTGTTGAAGGCCTTTCGTGGGCAACCCTGTATGATATCGATTCCTTCCACATTGACCGCAAGTCGGACAAACTCCGGAAAAATCTGGAAAAGGCGGATCAGATCCTTCAGGAAGAGGAAAAGGAGTTCTATGAATGGTACGAGGGGCAGGATATCGTGCCCCGGATCCAGAAACTGCGGGAGGTGACAGCAGTTGATGTGGGCGGACGCATGACCCCTGTCATGAGGAAAATCCCGCTGGAGGATCCCCAGAAGCAGAAACTGGAGAAGGAGATCGAAGGCGCATCCGGCAGGATGATGAACCGGCTGCTGTTCGGCATGAGAAGCCGCCTGACAGA
>CADBNA010000150.1 GCA_902795835.1 uncultured Lachnospiraceae bacterium
CCAATTGTGTGAGAAGATATCGTCCAGCAATCTTCTGAGCAATTTCATTTCCGCAATCTGCCGAATATACGCAATATGATTTTACATAATGCAAAAAATATGATATAATTAACCAACTATGGAAAGGTGTATCTTCGCAGATCTGCAAAAGAAAGGATGATTAAAAAAATGAAAAAATGTACCGCTGTTTTTTTAACCCTTTTGCTAATCTTCTCTCTGTCTGGTGCCGCATTTGCAGAGGATGAAGAGGCAAACTGGCCGGCCGCTTATGCGGAGGTGCTGGCCGGGGTTCAGGATCCCGGCACAGATGGGGGCTATTTCCTCTATGACATTGAAAAAGACGGGACGCCGGAGCTTTTCATCAGAACCGGTTCGTATGAGGCGGATTATGCGGGAACCGTGTATACCTGCACGAACGGAACCGCGGCTGCGGTCGGCGAAATCGGGCTGGGGCACACCGGATGCTTCTCGGATCCCGGCGAAAACGGAATCATTCTCTGGACGGCTCACATGGGCGCCGCTTCCATTTTCCGTTACAGTCTGGAGAACGGCCAGCTCGTTTCCGATGACCTGTTTGAAGAGACACTCGACATCCAGAACGATCCGGATGCGGATTACACACCGGTAGAGGCCTGTGTGCCCGGAGCCAGATTCCTGGAGTGGTACGACCTTGCATCAGACCCGCAGGCCGTATATGACGAGGTTCTCAATGCACTTGCCGCAGAGAGCATTCTGCTGCCGGTAAAGGATGCCGGGGACCAGCTGAATCTGATTTTCTCCGTTATGGATTCTCTCAGTCAGGATCCCGGCGAAATGGCATGGCAGTACACGGTAACCGATCTGGACAGGAATGGCAGGCTGGAGTTTCTTGCCGCCTCGGAGCATGACCAGAGCCACGAAACGACGCTGCTGGCCTGGGAGGTATCGGACGACTTCACTTCTCTTGTGCCCTGCACAGTGAATCCTGCTGAGGATACATTCTTCCCGGACATCATTTCAGACAGCGCCGATACCTATTACGATGAGGGATCGGGCACCTGGCATTATCTCTTTTATGACCACAGGCTTCTCTCCGATACGGAGGCAACTACCGTTAAATATTCCGTCATGCTGAAAAACGGCATCTTCAACTGTAAGGAGCATGCGGCACAGCATGTTGACATTTCCGGCGGTCAGGAGACGGTGTCCTGGTCCGATGCCGGCGGAAATGATATTTCACAGGAAGAATACAGCTCGGCAGGTGTAGACGCGTTCGGGGGCAGACGAAGAAGCAGCAGCAATTTTGCCTGGATACCGGATAACGGGCTGACCCTTAAGCAGCTCACCGACAGCTACGCCGTATTTACCGGGGAACAGGCGGTGCCAAACGTGAGTGAAGCCGCAGTTTCTTCACCCGCTCCGACCGCTCAGCCCACGCCGGCCCCCGTTACGCCCTTCCTCATGATTACGGACAACCCGACCAATGAATACCACAGTGAAGGGGAAACCGCCTGGTTTGTCGCAACGGCAAATGTATGGACTTCTCTGGCGTGGACATTCGTCGGACCGAACGGTGTGGAATATTCTGTCGAAGACATGGGTTACTATTTCCCTGACAGCAGCATAGGGGGTGCAGACGGAACAACCCTGAGCATCAGCAATGTCACCGAGAGCCTGGACGGGTTCGGGGCATACTGCACCTTCTGGTACAACGGGCAGACCGCTCAGTCCAGCACGGCCTGGCTCTATGTCTCTCCGCAGCCCACGCCTGAGCCCGACGGTGAGGAGTCCGGAACTGTAATTGACGCGGCGATGAGCACCGTCACGATCCAGCTCGATGACGGAACGCAGGTCCAGGTTCTCCGGGATATCTGCTATGTTGACGGAGATCTGGATATAGGGTGCAGATGTGACGTCTATTACCAGGGATATGAGATCACCAGCGATACGGTTTACGATGTCTATATCTACGGGACAGAGCCCGAGCCCACCTACGGCTCCATGGGAGGCACGATAATCGACGCGATGATGAGCACCGTCACAATCCAGCTGGAGAATGGCGATACAGTCCAGACCCTCAGAGACTATGTGAATGTCGTCAGCGGCCACCTGTCAGTGGGCTGCGGATGCACCGTCTACTACAACGGCGACTATCCGACAAGAGACAGCATTTACTCCGTGGATGTGTACGGATGGGATGAGGCGGAAGATGACGATTATGAGTCATATGATGACGATGATTCCTCTGACTGGGATGACGACGGCAGCTATTGGGAGGAGTCTTAACATTCCCGGCAGCTTTCCGGCATTTCAGTCAGCTTTCCGTTTTTAGTCAGCATTCCAGCGGGTGGTGACAGGCGACTGCTCTTTCTCCCAGGTTCTTCATCTCCGGCGCTTCCCTGGCGCACTGCTCTGTGGCGTACGGGCATCTGGTACGAAACCTGCAGCCGGATGGCGGGTTCACGGCACTTGGGATCTCTCCGGCAAGCAGTTCAGCCCTGTCATCCCTGCGGTGCGGGTCGGGGACAAGGATTGCGTTCATCAGAAAACGGGTATAGGGATGCAGCGGCTTTCGGAAGACTTCCTCCGTACTGCCGGTTTCACAGAGCATTCCGAGGAACATGATGCAGACCCGGTCAGAAATGTGACGGACTACAGACAGGTCATGACTGATGAACAGATAGGTCAGCCCCTTTTCTTTCTGCAGTTTTTTCAGCAGATTTAAAATCTGATTCTGCACCGGCACATCTAGGGCCGATACCGGCTCGTCGCAGACAATCAGCTCCGGTTCCGCGGCCAGCGCCCTGGCGATTCCGATCCTCTGGCGCTGACCGCCCGAGAACTGGTGGGCATACCGGTAGAGAAACTCGCCGGGCACGCCCACATTTTCCATCAGCTCCAGCACCTTGCGGGTCATCCCGTCTTTCGTCCGGCAGGTATGATACGTCTTCAGCGGCTCTGCGATCAGGTCGCGAACGGTCATACGCGGATCCAGAGAGGCATAGGGATCCTGGAAGATCAGCTGGAGCTGTCTGCGGTATTTCAGGAATTCCCGGTCGGACAGATACGTTACGTCTTCTCCCCGGACCCGGATCGTTCCGCTGTCGGGCTTCTGCAGGCGGATCAGCAGCCGCCCGAGAGTGGACTTTCCGCACCCGGATTCCCCGACAAGTCCCAGCGTTTCTCCCTGGAAAAGCTGCAGGGAAACGCCGGAAACGGCGTGCACCATCTTCTTTCTTCCGGCAGGAAATGCCTTTGTGAGGTTCTCAGCCTCCAGTAATATCTCACTCATATCGGTCTCCGGCTGCCGTTTATTCCGCCTGTCCGGCCAGAAGGCAGCGTATATAGTGTCCTTCTTCCTTTCCCGCAGACATATCCGGCATCTTCTCTGTGCATTGCCGCATACACTGCGGGCATCTGGGAGAAAAGCTGCAGCCCGGCGGAAGGTGCAGAAGATTCGGGACAACTCCGGGAATCGTATCCAGGACTTCCGCATCGCTCCGCAGCGACGCTGCGGCTTTCAGCAGCCCGGTCGTATAGGGATGCACCGGATGGTCAAACAGCGAAAAAGTATCCGCCTGCTCCACGATCCGTCCGGCATACATGACATAGACAAAATCACACACCTGCGCAATAACGCCGAGGTTATGGCTGATCAGGAGAATGCTCGTTCCTGCCTCGCAGAGTTTTTTCATCAGGCGCAGGATCTGCGCCTCCACCGTGACATCAAGCGCTGTGGTCGGCTCATCCGCGATCAGAAGCTTCGGCCTGCAGATCATGGCCATGGCAATCATAACCCTCTGCCGGAGTCCCCCTGACAGCTGGTGGGGATAGCAGTCCATACGGCTGCGCCCATCAGAAATCCCCACCTCTTCCAGAATCTTTTCCGTGCTCTTTTTCGCTTCAGCCCGTGTTATTCTTCTGTGAAGGAGAAGCGCCTCCTCTATCTGTTTGCCCACCTTCATGACAGGATTCAGGCTGGTCATGGGTTCCTGGAAAATCATGGAGATTTCCGACCCGCGCAGAAAGCAGCGTTCTTTCTCCGGGATATTCACCACGTCTCTGCCTTCCAGAAGGATTTCCCCGCTCACCACTCTGCCCGGATATTTCACCAGCCCCATAACGGACCTCGCCGTCACGCTCTTTCCGCAGCCGGACTCGCCGACAATCCCCGTGATCTGTCCCGGCAGAACTTCCAGGGAAACATCCCGGAGCGCGGGTATTTCCCCTTTCTGCGTAAAAAAGCTGGTATTCAGATGACGAATCTCAAGCGTTTTCTGTGCCATAGGATTCTTCCCCCTCACTTCTTCAGGTGAGGATCCAGAACATCCCGGAGGCCGTCCCCCAGGAAGTTAAATGCCAGTACGATCACCATGATCGCAGCGCTGGGCAGCAGGCTCAGCCACGGCGCATTATACAGATACTGTCTTCCCTCATTGACCATCAGTCCCCACGAGGCGTCCGGAGGCTGGATTCCCAGTCCCAGAAAGCTCAGGCTGCTCTCGGTGAGAATTGCGGAAGGAACATTTAACGTGAACAGCACGATCAGAGTCGGAAGACAATTTGGCAGCAGATGCCTGAGAATGATCTTCCACTGCGGCACGCCGATCACCCTGGCCGCCTCCACATAATCCATTTCCCGAAGCGCTAGCGTCTGCGAGCGCACAATCCTTGCAACGCCTGCCCAGTTTACCAGGGCCAGCGTGAGAAAGATATTGCCCAGTCCGTCTCCCAGGATATACATGATGACCATGGCAAGGAGCATCGACGGAAAAGCCAGCATGACGTCTGCAAGGCGCATAATGACGGCATCCGCCGGGCCTCCCCGGTACCCCGACAGAACGCCCAGCAGCGCCCCGGCAGCCATGCTCATGACCGTCGGGACCACACCTGTCATCAGGGAGATGCGGGCACCATACAGTAATCTTGTCAGAATGTCCCTGCCCGCCTCGTCTGTTCCGCACAGGTGCTTCAGGGAGGGAGCGGAAAGGCGGTGCATCAGGTCCATTTCACTGAAGCTGTACGGCGTCAGAACCGGGGCCAGAACCGCCCCCAGGATAAACAGGAGAATCAGGACGGCAGAAAACACGGCGAGCTTATTTTCCCTTGCCATCCGGCGCATCAGGGTAAAAAAAGTCTCTTCTTCGCCGATTTCGCTTTTTAATTCTTCTTCGTGACTGTAAAGGGGATGTCCTTTGCCCGGATCCGTTTCGCGCGTATCTCCGGAGAGCCTGTCCCTGCTGCGCCGGCCGCGGGATCTGTCTGAAGTCATCATTTTTCGGCCTCCCGTCTGATCCGCGGATCCAGTAAGCTGCATAGTAAATCAGCCAGATAGTTCCCGAAGATTACAATGGCGGCCGCAAACAGAACTGTTCCCTGCAGCAGCGGAAGGTCTCTCCCGTTGATCGCCTGCACAGCCAGCCTTCCGATGCCGTTGACGGAAAAAACCGTTTCTGTGATGACAGCGCCCGACAGCAGACCGGAAAACTGAATAGCCATCATCGTGATAACCGGAAGCATGGCGTTTTTCAGGGCATGAACGGTCAGTACCCCCATCTGCCCCCGTCCTTTTGCCCTGGCGGTATCAATATAATCCTCCTCCAGAATCTCCAGGAGAGTTGACCGGACGAGCCTGGCAACACTGCCGGCGCTGTTCCAGCCGAGTGCGACAGCAGGCAGAATGAATCCGGCAAAACTTTCCGTCCCGGTGATCGGCAGCCATTTCAGCCGGAAGGCAAGAAAATACTGCAGCAGCATGGCTGCCATAAAAACAGGCATGGAGACGCCCAGAAGGGCAGTCCCCATGAACAGATGATCCAGGATCGAATTCTTTTTTACCGCAGCGGCAAGCCCGCTGATAATCCCCAGTGTCCAGGCAAAAAGAGCAGCAAGCAGGGCTAAAATAAGTGTGTTGGCAAACGCAGCGGCCATAAGGGAAGAAACCGGTTTCCCAAGCGAATAACTGGTACCGAAATCTCCGCGCACCGCACCGCCCAGATACCGGAAAAACTGAATCAGTACCGGCTGGTCAAGACCATACTCTGCCGTCAGCCGTTCGATGACCGCCGTGTCAACGTGCTCACCCATCAGAACGGCAACCGGGCTGCCCGGTATGATCCTCAGCATAATAAAAACCATAAGCGCACATCCCAGCAGCACAAGTACCGACTGCAAAAGGCGCTCTAACCCATTGCGTATCACGTTGTTCTCCTCCGGCAGCTTTTCTTCGGCTCTGTCATTTTAAAACCACATCCGCTGCGTAGAAATCACTGAAGCCGGCCCACTGCGGAGTAAAACTTTCCACACGTTCCCCGATGCAGTACAGATGAATCCTCTCAAACATCGGGAACCACGCCGCATCCTCACCGATGATCTTCTCTTCCAGGGCCTGATACTCCGCCTCACGCTCTGCATCATCTACAATCGCGCCCGCCGCAGCAACCCTGTCCATGATCTCCCTGTCGGGATAGTTCAGGCTCCTCTGCGCGGTATTTTTCTCACTCCCGAAAAAGGTATACATGATGTTTGCCGGGTCGTTATAGTCCATCAGCCAGGTAGCCACAAAAGAATCCATCCCGGAGCTGTTCCGCAGATCCAGCCACGCGGCGTGATCATAGGTCTTCAGTTTTGCCTTGATCCCGATCTCTTTCAGTTCTTCACTGATGACCTGGCCGACCAGCCTGATGCTGCTGTCGGCTGCGCTGTCCATCGCGATTTCAAAGGTTATTTCTCCCTTTTTATATCCTGCCTCTTTGAGCAGCGCTTTTGCGGCATCCGGATCATATGCAGGGGCCTCCATGCTGTCATTGTGCCCCCAGATACCGGTTGGAATAAGCCCCGTCTCACGGCTGGCATTTCCGAAAAAGATGCTTTCTATGATCCCGTCCACGTCAATGGCCATACCGATAGCTTTCCGCACGCGGACATCCTTCAGATACTTCTGGTTTTCATTAAATGTCAGATATGTCATGCCGACCACCGGGGTGCTCACAATCTGATCCGCATACAGGGTTTTGTAGTCAGACTCCACGATTGCATTGTCCAGGGACTGCAGATCGATCATATCCAGCTCACCGCTCTGGAACATCAGGTTCTGGGTGTTCGCATCAGGAATCACGCTTACGATCACCTTCTTCACTGTCGGTTCTTCGCCCCAGTATTTCGGATTGTACTCCAGCGTATAATGGTCATTGGCCTTCCATTCCGTTACGACATACGGCCCGCTGCCGATCGTATCCGCCGGGTCCGATCCGAAGTTCTTCACCTCTTCCATCGTCTCCCTGTCTACTATGGACATGGCCGGCGCGGACAGTTCCGCCGTAAATCCGGCATTCGGCTTGTTCAGCGTAACGGAGAAATGTGTGTCATCTGTCACCCGGAACCCTTCCAGGGCGTCAGCATCTCCGCTTTCCACCTCATCTGCCCCTGCCACCTCTTCCGGAATATCCATATTCTCCTGGCCGGCTTTCAGAAGGCGTTCAAATGTATACTGCACGTCAGAGGCTGTCAGCTCGTTTCCGTTGGAAAACACTACCCCCTCACGCAGCGTGAAGTCATACGTCAGGCCGTCTTCACTCACCGCATACTCCGTGCAGAGGCTCTCTGTCACCTGTGCAGTGCCGTTCTCCATCCTCGTCTCAAACAGGCGGTCAAAAACATTCATGGGAACCAGGTAATTGTCCGTCGTCTTGGCCACATCCATTGTCGTCATATCATACAGCACCGCCGTGCGGAGCAGCCCGTCCTCAACCGGGGCAGCCCAGACAGGTGTCTGCAGAACCATACCGGCAGCAAGGACCGGAACCATCATTACAGCTGCTTTTCTCATTTTTTTCATCTGATCTCCCTTCAGGGGCTGTATCCCCTCTGCGTGGAAAACAATTATACGGTATGGTTTGTATGCGGACAAGTTTCTGCAAAAGTGTCTGTTCTGATCCCGGATTATCAGGATTCAATCAGATATGAGGCGACAATTTCCCCGAAGTATGCGATATGGTCATCCGGCTCTGCAGAGTAGAACTGCCCCTGTATTTCCTCAGGCAGTCCGGATGAATCCTGTTCCTGCCGGTAAAGAACACGACACTCCAGTGTCAGCGGAAACTCCTGTATCGCAGGTACGGATACGACCTCCGACGGCACCGGCGTAAGACCTGCTTCCCGGATCTTGTCCATGTCTCTGCCGCTTTTCGAACCGCAGATGGAAAATGCCTCTCTGCTGTACCCGTTGACAGGGATATTTACCGTAAATTCAGGATTCCGGTCCAGCAGTTCCCGGGTAAATCTGCTCTTGCGCACATAGACCACAAATACCTGCCTGTTCCAGATTCTGCCCGTGTGGCCCCAGCCGATCACCATGCTGTTGACCTTGTCTCCGGCCTTCGTCGTCAGAAATACGCCTTTTTTCAGAGCCTGTGCAATGCTGTTCGCACATTCCGCCGGTTCCATTTTCTTTCTGTTCATTTTCTCTTCTCCTGTAATTCACACTATGATTCTGTTGCCAAAAGCAGATAAAGGCTGTTCCTGCAGACAGGCCTTCACTACGTGCGTCCAACCGAGAACTTGCGGATTGCATCCCGGTATCCCATCTCCATGTTCTCTTCGATCTTTTTTCTGTCAAACGCCAGAATTCCTCCCAGATCTCCGGAAGGAGTCAGGTACAGGACATTGGCCCGGCCCGCATATTCCGGGTGCTGCGGCTTCTGGTGGAGATCCACCACGATCAGTTCCGAAGCCCCCATCGAAACAGCCAGCTTAACCGGAAGGTTGTCGCTGTACATCCCGTCAATATAGTATTCTCCCTGAATCTGGTGCATTGGGAACACCGGATACACCGATGAGGAAGCGATGATATAGTCTTTCATCAGTCCCTGCGGTATCTCTGCTTTGGCAAGAGCAAAAGTCTTTCGGTCACGGGCGCGCACGGTCACCAGACCGTAATCCACTCCGGAAGAGCGAACCATTTCTTCATCGATATGGTTTTCTACAAAATCCGGAAACGGCGAGTTGTCCACAGCGCCGTCGATCAGTTTTTTCCGGCGGACATCCATCGGCTGAAAAAACGTCTCGGCAATCGTGCGAAGAATACTCTTCTCCTCAGGGGGAGGAGCCATCAGATCTTCCATCACCATATTGCGCCAGATTTGTTCCGCCTTTTCATAATCGCCCATCGCCATCAGCGCGCCGTTGATGGAGCCGATGGATGTGCCGGTTACGATCTGATAATCCACGGACAGTTCCCTGAGAGCCCGCCACACCCCTATCTCATAGGCGCCCTTTGTTCCGCCGCCGCTTAAGACGACAGCCCTTTTTCCGTTTTTCATCAGTCACTCCCCTCCAGCGCTCCGGCAGATCTGGCCATCCATATGAGCCGTACTCCCGAAACAATCAGTTCGGCCACAATCCAGATCCAAACGGCAAATGCCGCAATCACCGGAAAAACAAGGCCCAGAATGCCGACCAGTATCATGACGGTTCCCAATACCATGGACGAGACCGACCCGGGAGCCTGAATGCCGAGATCTGCGGAAGTCATCGCCTTCCGGTACATGATGGCGCCCAGGATCTCCAGCACGCCCTCCGCAAGCAGCCAGACAGACAGGCTGATCAGCAGAATATGAATGGCAAAGATTCCAGACTGTCTCCCTATCAGGATAAACAGCCCGAATGCAATTGCGGCAAACATGCCAATCAGCGTCCACACACTGTCGGCCCCTGCTTTTTTCCTCTCACTCCACCGGAAAAACTCGCCGGCACCATAGATAAGAAGTCCGATGCCGGAAAGTATGACCGGCAGCTCTCTGTCGCAGATGCAGAGAAGTCCGAGCAGAATGGAAACAGCTCCCATGAGTACATACAGAATTTTTTTGTTCACGTTCTGTCTCTCTTTCTTAAATAATAAAAGCGTCAGGGGCTGACATCTCTGATCAGCTTTTCATGCATGAAAAGCATCAGAGTCAGAAGCAGCAGCAGGTACAGCGGGAACAGGGAAACAGAAAGACGCTGCGCAATGACTCCGAATAACGGCGGCATCAGGCAGGTACCTATATACGCGCTTGCCATCTGTACCCCGATAATTGCCTGTGACCGGTCCGCTCCGAAGTGGCGCGGAGTGGAATGGATCAGGCACGGGTAAACAGGGGCACAGCCCAAACCGATCATGACCAGGCCGGTCAGAGCAAAAGCCTGTCCGAATGGCAGCAGTATTACCAGTATTCCTGCCGCAATCACGGCCTGTCCAAGGCGCACCATCCGGACGTCGTCCAGTATCATGGTAATGAATCCGCTGATTGCCCTGCCGGCAGTGATCCCCAGGAAAAAGAGGCTGGCAAAGGACGCGGCTGCATCAGCAGAAACACCTTTCTGCAAAGTCAGATAGCTGCTGGCCCATAATCCTGTTGTCTGTTCCACACTGCAATAGCAGAAAAAGCAGACCATGGTCGCTTTCGCCCCAGGAATGCCGAGAACCTCCCCAAGATGCAGCGGTTTTGAAGATCTTTCCGGTCCCGTGTCAGTGCGTTTCTGTCCCTTCCACAGCGGCAGACTGAATACCAGCACTGCCGTCAGTACAAACTGCAGGATGGCGATTATCAGATACCCGCGGTTCCATCTCATGCCGCCCGTCAGGACAAACCCCATGATATAAGGTCCCAGAGTCGCGCCGATACCCCAGAAGCAGTGGAGCCAGCTCATGTGCCGGCTCTTATAATGCAGCGCGACATAATTGTTCAGTGACGCATCCACGCTGCCTGCGCCCAGTCCATACGGTACAGCCCACAGGCACAGCATCCAGAAGGAATGGCTGCAAGAAAAGCCCAGCAGTGCCGCCGCAGTCATAAAAACGCTGATCGCCGTGACCTTTCCGGTTCCGAGTTTTCGCGTCAGCCGGTCGCTCTGAAGACTCGAAACAATGGTTCCAAAGGCAATGATCATGGATACCATTCCCGCCCAGGACACCGGCACCCCCAGTTCCGGATACATGGTCGGCCACGCGGCACCCAGCAAAGAATCCGGAAGCCCCAGGCTGATGAAAGAAATATAGATAATGACCAGAAGAAGATGAACCATTCGTGCCTTTTCTCCCGTTACTTATGAAATCCGAATTCCCGACTCTGGAAATCTCTCTGCTTTCGTCTGCTTATCCCGCATATTTCTTCAGTATCCGTCTCACAGAAGACAGATAAGAAGCCCCGAACATGTTTAGGTGGTTCAGCAGCTGATACAGATTGTACAGGTCACGTCTGTCTTTGTATCCCGCCTCCAGCGGATTTTCCTCTTCATATGCGTGGTAGAAGCCGCGTGCGAATCCGCCAAACAGTTCTGACATCGCCAGATCTACTTCCGGATGCCCATAGTATACAGCCGGGTCTATCAGCCAGGCGCTGCAGCCTTTTCCCGGCATTACATTGCCCGACCACAGATCACCATGCACCAGGGCTGGATGCTCCGGTTCAACGAGAAAATCATCCAGATGACCCAGCAGATACTCTGTCCGCCTTCTGTCATCTCTGTCGAAATACTGGTCAGCATCTCTGAACTGCGGCGCCAGTCTGCAATCCCTGAAGAACTGCACCCAGCTGACACGCCTTGTGTTGAACTGTCTTCTCGCGCCAATATAGTTATCCTGCTCCCAGCCGAAAGCAGATCCCCCTTCAGGCAGTGTTCTGTGCATTCGGGCCAGACTCCTGCCGAGTTCTTCCCAGTACTTTCCGGATGGATTTTCACTCTCAATGTACTCCAGAAGCAGAAAAGCGATACCCTCCGGATCCGTGCCGATGCCCATCACTTCAGGTACATGGACGGTTCCTGTCTTCCATATGGCCGCCAGTCCTTTTGCCTCTGCAGAAAAATTGTCATAGGAACGCACCGAATTGGATTTCATGAACAGAGTGGTTCCGTCATCCAGTATGAGTGCACTGGCTTCGTTGATGTCGCCGCCGGAGACATAGCGGCGTCCCGAGATGTGACGGTCCGGGCCGAACAGATCATGAATGGCTTCATCCAGAGTTTTATATGAATGGACCAGATGATGCATGGGTTATGATTCCTTTCCCGTTTTCCATAATGTATACTCCGACATGGTTTTTCCTTTGCTGATGATAACAAGATGACTCAGTCGCCAAAAGAAGATTACGGATTGTTCCGCCTGATCCGGCTTTTCAGAAAAATACTCTACAGTACCATCACCAACGTACCCACGCCAATCAGGATGCATCCGATCAGAGACCTGACCGTAAACTCCTCATGGAGGAAAATGAAGGCTAACGCCAGTGTTATTACAACCGACAGCTTATCGATTGGGACGACTTTTGAGGCTTCCCCTACCTGCAGGGCTTTATAGTAGCACAGCCATGATGCGCCTGTGGCAAGACCGGACAGGATCAGGAAAATCCAGCTTTTATGGTTGATGGATTTAATGCCTCCCTGCGTATTCGTCAGAAACACCATACCCCACGCCATAATGACAACGACCACCGTGCGGACAGCCGTGGCCAGGCTGGAATTTACGCCTTCAATGCCAATCTTGGCGAGAATGGATGTTAGTGCTGCAAAAACCGCTGAGCCAAGCGCAAACCAGAACCACATAAGTCTGACTCCTTCTGTTTACAGAAATTCATTGTCATTCAGAATATACATTGCGAGTGCCATCACATGCCCCTCTGTGCCATAAGTGTGACAAATCACATATTAAGATTGACACATGTTGAACCGCAAAACAACTGTTCAAAACAATTCATACAGACAAAAAGAAAGGATCCATCATGAAAAATACACATACAACTGCTGCTGCTGCCAGAACATATACAACTGCCGATGCGATTGAAGACCTCAGAACAGCACAGATTGAGACCAGAAAATCGTTCATCCGGAATCTGAAAAAAACATGGAGCGAAATACAGGCCGCCTGGGATGAAGTAAACGATTACAGGGCAAAACACCCGGACCAGTTCATCAACCGGGACTACCCGTTCATGATTATGATCTGAGCGGTTATTACTCTGCAGGTTCAGTAGATTGACCGTCCTCTCATGATGTCTGGATATGGATGTTATTCAGAATTATGCCTCGTCCCGAATGAGGAGTCTCTTCTCAGTATCCCCAGGTTACAATATCCCATCCGTCATCATCTGTCCTGCCAAGCCACCACTGATAATCTTCGTACTCCATGTCCGGTTCCCATGCTCCGCCTTCTTTAGCCGGAGAATGGAAACTGCCAAGGAACTCCGCAGTCTGTGTATATCCTGCCTCTTCGTTCAGCGAATTCAGCCACTCGACGTTTTTCTCTGTATTGCACTCGTCACCGGCGTATCTCAGACTATGAAGTTCGCATCCTTCCCAGGCGGCAAAGCTGCACATAATCTGCACTGCAGCCTCCTCCAGTTCTTCCCGGCTGTACAAATCCGACTCGCCGTAATCGATAGCAACATCCGTGTCTTTTGCAGCGCCTAAGTATGCCTCCAATGTCATGCCGGTATCCATAATTTTTCTGGCAGCATCCGCATCATCAATGTATCGGATGTGCCACGGCTCATATCCATACCCGGTCACATGTTCTCTGCCTTTCAGATAGCGAAGAATAAACCCATATTCCGGAAGTTTCTCATGTATCTTTTCCCAGATTTCCGGATATTGAATCATTTCCTCGTTTTCCGTGACGTCTTTGCCGTCAATAATCAGATACAGGTCCAGCGCCAAACCCGTATGATGTTCAGAATATCCGGGCGCTGCCACCGTCTTCCTGGCGTAATCTGCCCCGTATTCCTTTGTGAAGTCATCCATTATTCTCTGCTGTTCCGCTACGCTCCTTCTGGCGGAATCCAGATCAACATATATGCCCTCTTTTTCAAGCGCCTCTTTTAATTCCAGATATCCGTCATATGCTTTTGTCTCGACCTCTACATCATCTCCGACAGAGTTCGTCATATGGACGGTTTCCAGTGCATCCTCCCAGCCTTCAGGAAG
>CADBNA010000151.1 GCA_902795835.1 uncultured Lachnospiraceae bacterium
ACAATATGCGGAAGATGGCTGACGCCGGCGACGATATAGTCATGCTGATCCGGGCTCAGCAGAACAGGAAGCGCTTTTACGGCTTCCACCAGTTCCGTACAGGCCTGTATGTCTTCGGGAGAATTCTCTTCTGTAGGCGTCAGAAAATACCAGGCATTTTCCAGCAGATAATCGGCAGAACTGGAGAACCCGGTCTTTTCCGAACCGGCCATCGGGTGCCCGCCGATAAAACGGGCGGAAAGGCCCTCTTTTCTGACGGCTTCCGCCATCTCTCCCTTGACGCTTCCGACATCTGTCAGGATGCAGGTGTCCTTCATGACAGATTTCAGGAAGGGCAGATATGTGATATTGGTCTGTACGGGGGCGCAGAGAATGATGATGTCACATTCTCCGAAACGGGGGTCTTCTTTTGAACAGGCAGCGTCAATGGCGCCTGCCGCCAGTGCCTCTTCGAGGGTGGCCGGTGTCTGTGAGTAGGCGATCAGCCGCCAGGACGGGCGGTTGCGGCGGATGGATTTTGCAAGTGACCCGCCGATCAGGCCAAGACCGATAAATCCGATTGTCTTCATATAAATAATGCCTCAGAATTATTTACTTATGATACAGCTTCTGTGTCTCGTACGCAGGCTCACAGGTCAGATTGATCCCGAGCTTTTTGAACACATCCTCATCGATCTGAGAGAGGATGACGGAAGAGTGCGCCTCCAGGCCGTGCAGATTGTCCAGCTGTGCGACAGCCGCGGCAGCGGCCGGATCCGTGACGGCAGCAATGGACAGGGCAATCAGGATCTCATTCAGGTGAAGCAGGGACGTCTGGTCACTGCCGAGATGGTTGATCTTCAGGTCCATGATCGGCTGGATCAGCTCCGGTGAGAGCAGGTGGACGCTGTCATCAATGCCCGCCAGGTATTTCAGCGCATTCAGCAGCAGGGCGGAAGAGGCGCCCAGGAGAGGCGACGTCTTTCCCGTCAGGATCGTGCCGTCTGCCATTTCCATGGCCGCTGCCGGCGCGCCCGTCTGTTCCGCGCGGACATTCGCAGCCATGACCGGCGCGCGGTCAGAGGGGGAAAGCCCGGCTTTGTTCATCAGCAGCTCTATCCGGTACACCGGCTCGCTGCCGGCATTGCCCTTCCGGTTTTCACAGAGGGCATGGTAATAGCGGCGGATGATCTCCTGTGAGGCCGCCTTCCGCGTCACTTCATCATCGGAGATACAGAAACCGACCATATTGCCGCCCATGTCAGTCGGCGATTTATAGGGAGAGGCGCCGGATATTTTATCAAAAATGACATTCAGGACGGGGAAAACCTCCACGTCGCGGTTATAATTCACACAGGTTTCTTTATAGGCCTCCCAGTGGAACGGGTCAATCATGTTGACGTCGTCCAGATCCGCCGTCGCTGCCTCATAGGCCAGATTTACGGGATGATTCAGCGGCAGATTCCATACCGGGAAGGTCTCGAACTTGGCATATCCCGCTTCCACGCCGCGCTTGTTTTCATGGTACAGCTGCGACAGGCAGGTCGCCATCTTGCCGCTTCCGGGTCCGGGGGCGGTCACGACGACCAGGGGGCGGGACGTCTCTATATAGTCGTTTTTCCCAAAACCTTCGTCGCTGACGATCAGCGGGATATTCGACGGATAGCCGGGAATCGGATAATGACGGTATACCTTCAGGCCGAGAGCTTTCAGCTTTTTCTCATAGGCAATGGCAGAAGACTGGCCGGCAAACCGCGTCAGCACGACGCTTCCCACCAGCAGGCCGTTTCCCGTAAAGGCGTCGATCAGCCGGAGCACGTCCAGGTCGTAGGTGATGCCCAGGTCGCCGCGCACCTTGTTTTTTTCGATATCGCCGGCATTGATGGCGATCACGATCTCCGCCTGGTCACGAAGCTCTTTCAGCATGGTGATTTTGGAATCCGGGTGAAATCCGGGAAGAACCCGGGACGCGTGATAGTCGTCAAACAGCTTGCCGCCGAACTCCAGATAGAGTTTGCCGCCGAACTTGCTGATCCGCTCACGGATGTGTTCCGACTGCGTTTTCAGGTATTTGTTGTTGTCAAATCCGATCTGCATAAGGACTCCTTCACTGTGTGTATGACGGTGTCATTTAAAATATGTACAAAAGTACTCTATTACAAAATTACGGGAATTTCAATTATCAATCTCTGTTATCCGTGTAAGCATATTGCTAAAAAGGTTGCAAATATTCACGAATAATTGTAATATATTCTATATTTCAACTATGGGAGGAATTTGCCACATGGAGGTTTATACAACAGGTAAAATCAGGAATGTCGTCTTGCTTGGACACGGCGGAGCCGGAAAAACGACTCTCGTGGAAGCAATGGCTTATCTTTCCGGCATTACCAACCGTCTCGGAAATGTCAACGATGGGAATACCGTCAGTGATTTTGATAAAGAGGAGATCAAAAGGAAGTTCTCGATCAGCACATCCATTGTCCCGATTGAATTTGAAAAGAACAAAATCAATGTTCTGGACACGCCCGGATTCTTTGATTTCGTAGGCGAGGCTGAAGAGGCTGCCTATGCCGCCGATGCCGCTGTTATCGTCGTATCCGGCAAGGCCGGCGTCCAGGTGGGCACCCAGAAGGCCTGGGATCTGTGCGAGCGCTATAACCTGCCGCGCATGATCTTTGTGACGGACATGGATCTGGATGACGTCAGCTACCGTCAGGTCGTAGAAGACCTGCAGGAGCTCTACGGCAAGAAGATCGCCCCGCTGCACATGCCGCTGCGTGAGAACGGAAAATTCTACGGCTATGTCAACATCGTAAAGAACAAAGGCCGCCGCTATATCAATAAGAATGAAAAAGAAGAGTGCCCGATTCCGGAGTACGCGGAAGAGTACCTCGAGAAATACCGTGAGGTGCTGCTGGAGTCCGTCGCTGAGACCAGCGAGGAGTATATGGACCGCTACTTCGGCGGCGAAGAGTTCTCCGTGGCCGAGATCCAGGCAGCTCTTACTTCCTGCGTCGCAGACGGCAGCATCGTTCCGGTGTGCATGGGATCCCCGGTCAACCTGCAGGGCGTCAAGATCCTGCTTGAGGATATCGTAAGCTACTTCCCGGATCCGTCCAGACGCAAAAAAGCCGGTCTGGACCGCAACAATAACACGGCATTCGACGCCGATTACGATTTCAAGAAAGAAAAGACTGCGGTTGTCTTCAAGACCATCGCGGATCCGTTCCTGGGCAAATACTCCCTGATCAAGGTCTGCTCCGGCGTGATCAAGAACGACGACGTTCTGTACAACGTCACCCAGGAGACAGAGGAAAAGCTGAGCAAGCTGTATGTGCTCTGCGGCTCCAAGCCGATCGAGGTTCCGGAGCTGATGGCCGGCGATATCGGCGCCATCGCAAAGCTGAACAGCGCAAAGACCGGCGATTCCTTTGCGACAAAGGCTCATCCGGTTGATTTCGGAAAAATTGCCATCAGCAAGCCCTATACCGCAAAAGCCTACAGCGCACTCAACAAGGGCGATGTGGACAAGATCGCGCAGGGCCTTGCCCGCCTGGCTTCCGAGGATCAGACCATCCGCATCGTCAACGACGCTGCGAACCGTCAGTCTCTGATCTACGGCATCGGCGACATGCACATCGATGTTATCGTCAGCAAACTGCTGGCCAGATACAAAGTGGAAGTGGAACTGGCAGAGCCGAAGGTGGCATTCCGCGAGACCATCCGCAAAAAATCCGATGTGGACTCCAAGTACAAAAAGCAGTCCGGCGGACACGGCCAGTACGGTCACGTCAAGATGCGCTTTGAGCCCTCAGGGGATACGGATGCAGGTTACATCTTCGAAGAAGAGGTCGTCGGCGGATCCGTTCCGAAGAACTACTTCCCGGCCGTTGAAAAAGGCCTTGCCGAATCCGTGACGTCCGGCCCGCTGGCCGCTTACCCGGTTGTCGGCGTCAAGGCAGTCCTGTACGATGGCTCCTACCATCCGGTAGACTCATCGGAAATGGCCTTCAAGACCGCAACAATGATGGCCTTCAAGAAGGGCTTCATGGAGGCAGGCCCGGTTCTCCTCGAGCCGATCGTCACCATGCGCGTGACCGTTCCGGACAAGTTCACCGGCGATGTCATGGGCGACCTGAACAAACGCCGCGGCCGCGTCCTGGGCATGAATCCGGACAAAGCCGGACACACCGTAGTAGAAGCCGAAGTTCCGGAGCTTGAGCTGTACGGCTACTCCAACAACCTTCGTTCCATGACCGGCGGCGCCGGAGAGTTCGAGTATTCCTTCGCCCGCTACGAGCAGGCACCGTCAGACGTGCAGGCAAAGCAGGT
>CADBNA010000152.1 GCA_902795835.1 uncultured Lachnospiraceae bacterium
CGCTTGCGCTCTTGTCTACGCTCCGCTTCGGTCCGCGCTAAACGAACGTCCACTGGACGTTCAGCGCCTCGCCGCAGCGGTACTAAGTTCAAACTTCGTGCTTACGCACTTGTTTTCACTAAGTGCCGGCGTCTGCGAAGGTTTCCTTCAGAATATACAGGCCCGGAACTGTCCGGTGCCGCAGCCCCAGTAAAACAGAGCCTCTGCAGACCACAGATCAGAGAAGGTGTGCCCGCAGCTCCTCTCCGCTCTTTTCGGACAGGTATGCCGGCGGAATGTCCAGCATCGTGCGGCAGCCGCGCTGTCCTTCCTGCGCCATTCTGTACGCGGCGCGCGCGCAGGCGACGAGAACGCTGGTCGTGAACTCGGGGTTTGAATCCAGCTTCAGGCTGTACTCGATGATATGCCTGTGTTCTCTGTCCGCCCCGGTAGTGCCCGTGCGGAATACGATGCCGCCGTGCGGCAGAGCGCTGTGGTCCCTTTTGAGTTCCTCTTCGCTGATGAAATGAACGGTCGTGTCATAGTCTGCAAAATAATTCGGCATTTCTTTGATTGCCTTTTCGACGGCCGCTGCATCCGCCCCGTCCTCGAGAACCACAAAGCATTCTCTGGTGTGCTTTTCCCTGGTTGTGAGTTCGGGATTTTTTCCGCTGCGGACGGCTTCCAGCGCGCTCTCAACCGGAATCGTATACTGGCGGGCGTCTTTCACGCCGGCCACACGGCGGATGGCGTCAGAGTGTCCCTGGGAGACGCCTTTTCCCCAGAAGGTATAGTCCCTGCCGTCCGGGAGAATGGCGTTGGCATATACACGGGCAAGTGAAAACATGCCCGGATCCCACCCGCAGGAGATCAGCGCCACATGGCCGCTTTTTTCGGCTGCGGCATTCACGTTTGCATAATGCTCGGGAATGCGTGCGTGTGTATCGAAGCTGTCCACCACATTGAACATCGCCGCGTATTTCGGTGTCTGCTCCGGCAGATCTGTTGCGCTGCCCCCGCAGACCATCATTACATCGATCTTATCGGCCCATTTCTCAATCTCAGAAGCCAAAACGACCGGGACGCCCTGCGTGCGGACTGTCAGAGACGCCGGGTCCCTGCGGGTAAATACAGCAGCCAGTTCCATATCAGGCGCTGCGTTTACGGCGATTTCCACTCCTTTTCCAAGATTTCCGTAGCCAGCAATACCGATTCTGATGCTCATGGTTAACCTCCAGATAAAAATATTTTCTGCTGTGTATTCTATCACAGCAATAAAGCGGTTACCAATACTTAGTTTTAAGAATGGATCGTCACTCTACTGCGCCAAGATGCCGGACACTGTCAGCGGCCATCAGGATTCCCGCCTCACAGCAGTCCCGGAACCCGGCGCCGCCAAGCAAGGCGTCAATAAAGCCTGCCACAAAATTGTCGCCGGCACCTGTCGTGTCGACAACCGGGACGTTCCGGGCCGGTATTGAAAACATCCCCTCTTTTCCGGATCCGAAACAGCCCTTGCTGCCCTCCTTGATCACCACATGTCTCACGCCATGCCTGTGGAATTCTTCCGCCATTTCAGCCGGGTCCTCCCGGCCTGTGTAGTATGCCGCTTCCTCTTCATTCGGAAATATATAATCAATCATGGGCAGGACATCCTCAAGATCCGCCAGACCCAGTTTTCTCCAGGTGGGCAGTTTTGTATCCGCACAGATTACAGCCCCCGATTCATGTGCAGCGCTGACCAGGGTCCGGATCACTTCTGCCTGGTCAAGCGGTGCACGGAAAAGACTGGCAAAGGAAACAACTCCGGCTCCGGCCAGCAATTCCGCATCCGGAATATATCCCGGCAGCATGGCCGCGGCACTCGATACGGAGCTGCGGCTGCCGTCTTTTTTGACAAACATATCGGCTACCGGCGTCACCAGGCCGGGAACCGCCGTGATCCCATCCGTCAACACGCCGCGCCGCCCGGCTTCCCCGCACACGAACCTTCCTGCCATATCATCCCCGACTGCACAGACCAGTCTTACCATGCGTCCTTTTCCTGCCAGTACAAAAGATTCATTGACAGCGTCGCCACCCAGATTCAGCGTGATGCTCTCGGCACGGGTCTTGCCCAGTCCCAGCGGGTCTCCTTCGACGCCGCGTGTGATACAGTCAACGACCGCCTGTCCTATACAGATAATTTCAGGTGAATGAATCATAGGATGCATTTTCCTTTTTCAGATATATTTTTTTATGCCGCCGCACTCCAGAATGCGGTCTGCCAGTTTCGGTGCATTGACAAAACCTCCGGCGGCCATTATTCGCGCAGAGTATTCCAATGCATCCCGGAACTGTCTGCATATCCTGTCGAAACGATCCACAGCCAGTTTTCTTCCGAGCCGGTTCTCTTCTGCCGCCTTAATAAAACTATCCCTTGAAATATCGTCCAGAGAACATGCTCCGCCGATGGAAAAAGCCATGTCTCTTGTGCTTTGTTCGTAGATCGCCGTGCTTAATATGTCATAGGCCGGTGCCAGCCGGAGGCTTCTTATACCCGGGTCATACAGCAATGAAAAATTCTTCAGATGTGCGTCCGTATTTCCCAGAAGATAATCAAACACAATCATATCCCAGAGTTTCAGCTGGTCAGCGATGGGATCCGATGCGTACATCCGCAGAACATCAAACATTTTTTTCATATATCCGTCTGCATTATGCTCATATTTTCCGGAGGAAGGAATCCCCATTGCCTGGGCAAAATCTTCCTGATGAAGTCTGGCGGGTACCGGAAGGCCGCAGATGGTTCCGGTACTTCCTTCAATCATCCTGTCAAATCGCTTTGTTGCAAGCAGGACCTCATTCTCCCCGCCGCTTCCGGTATTGATGATAAAGCTCTTCGGTGTGGATATCCCGCAC
>CADBNA010000153.1 GCA_902795835.1 uncultured Lachnospiraceae bacterium
AAAATATGCGGTCCGATAACCTCGGGAACTACAATAATATATTATGGTTAACTATTGGGCTATAGTCATTCCGGCCTCGCGGCAGCTAAACAGTACCGCGAGGCAGGAATGATGTGTTATATGTCTTTTTCCTGATCTGCAAGGCACAGCTGGCGGGCACATTTCAGCGCACTGGCGTAGGTAAAATAACGCACCGGTTTTTTCAATTGCCGGACGGCATCAATTATCGTGTAATACTGCGAATGCGATAGAGCGTTTGGCTGGATCCAGACGATATCTGCATGGCGGATGATTGCGTTGTCAAAGCCCTTATTCTTATCAATAAAGCGGATACTGCCTGTCAGCAGCGGCTTGATCGCCTTGAGCCACGTGGCGTGACCTCCGAATACAAGGGTTTCATTCTGCACCTTGTAGGGGAAGCTGTCCTCTGCTCCGGCTTCCTCTTCTTCCTCTATCTCCGCGTTCTGATAGAACAAAT
Source organism: uncultured Lachnospiraceae bacterium (assembly GCA_902795835.1). The sequence goes on from CADBNA010000153.1 coordinate 479, forward strand.
AATCCCGGAGATCCGCCAGCTCCCGATGCTCGGATTCTGATGACTTGCGAAGATTCTCCAGCTCTTTCCCGACCGTTCTTGCGCTGCGCTCTGCTTCATGCAGGGCCTTTCGCAGCGAGTGTATTTCTTTCTTTTGCTGCTCCGCTTTTTCTTTGAGCTCGTCATAGCTCAATTTGGTCTTATTCTCAGCCTGTAACGCGCCCTCATCGTCGAGAAACATCTGCATATCCGCTTCCAGATTCAAAGGATTATCCTGATGTCTTGCATTGGCCAGCGCCAGCATGCAGTACAGTAGTCCGGTCGCGTCCTTTCCGCGGATGCCGTATCCGCCCAGCTCTTTGACGGCTGCATCGTACAGGTGCATGTCCCGCGGCATCAGACAGCCGGTGCGCTCATAGACGATCTGCGCCAGGCTGCGGGGAAACGCATCCTCTTTTCCCTTGCGATACAGGTATTTGCGCTCGTACCAGTCCGGTATCGCAGATGGCTTTACCGGCCCGGGCTCGTAGTCTTCATCCGGGAACCAGATCTGATCCTCTTCCTCTTCATAAGAGTACACACCCCAGGGAAGGCTTTCCGCCACCTCCGTCATCAGTCCGACACCCGGCCCGTAGAGCCAGGGCAAATCATCTCCGCTCTCAATCAGAAACAGCAGCGCGAAGCATAGCTCATACGGATCCCCGATCGGGAGATCGTTGATCTCCGCCGCCACTTCCGGCCCGAATTCTTCTTCGATTTCGCTCCTGATCGGACGGCCATAGTGCGTCATTTCATGCTGAAGCCTCTGCAGCTTCCGTATAAGCGACTCAATATACTCTGATTTTTGCTCCAGCTTCTCGGTAAGATCATCCAGCTGCTGTGCAAGATCTCTGCTTTGACGTTCCAAATCGCTCATTGGCTGGAAGCGCATCGCCGGATCTGAAAACGCCCCAACCGCCGGCAGCATCGGAAGCGAAGGAACCGCAGCCGGTTTCAAGGGGCTTCCTTTCGCAGGCGGCCGTCTCTGTTCCTTTGCTCTGTTTCTATCAAGCTCTGCTTTATTGAGGATATCGAAAAAAGCTCTCCGTTTTTCGTTGTACTCCTTGTCGAGCTTCTCTGTTTCGTCTTCCTCTGCGGCGATCTGTTCCAAAAATGGCCGGATGCTTCTGATATACCGGTCGGTCCATGCCCAGAACAGTTTGCGGAACCGCGCAGCGGCGTTGGACATGTCCTCCTCCGGAAGCATGGAAAGCAGCGCGTCAAACCTTGCTCTGCTGCCGCACTCCACGGTGGTATTTCCGCCGGCGGCAAGGCTGTTGGTAAGAACCTTCCTCCGGCCAATCATGTCCGTTTCCACTTTGCCCAGATCGGCGTTTCTTTCGTACAGCAGATGTACAACGCTGAGGATAAGAAACTCATCATGCTGACAGTCCCACACCGGTGGGCTGTCTATGTTGTCGAGGTCCGTTTCATCCCGTGTCAGCAGCCTGCATAATGCCGTTCTGGCCTCGAAGCCCTCAATCCGGTCCAGTATCCATATTGCCGCTGCAAAGAGAATATAATCACTCGCCTCGATGGCTGAGTAGGTCTTGGCCGGAAGATTCAGCCAGATCCACTCTCTTCCAAGATCGTTTCCGCTTACGTCATATTCAAAGAGCTTCCGGTAGCGTGTCTGGATCTCGTCTATGTAATCCAGAACCGCTTCCGTTCTTCTTTTTTGCATCTCGCTTGTAAAATCAAGCATGGATGCCAAGTTGTTTCCTCTTTTTTTCAGTTCCTGTCGGTAGTGGTGTAATTCATTCTGCAGGTAGCGGCTCCAGTCCGCCCGGCTGGTGCAGGGACGTTCCGTCTTACGAATGAATAATGCATCTTTTTTCGATGCGCTTTTCTTCTTTTTCATGGATGGCTCCTTTGCCTCATGCATCTCTTACGCTTGCAGCATTGTCTCTTCCATTTTGCGTTTTTCTCTCTATTTGATCAACGTATATGTCCGGATAAACTGCCTGACATCTGCGCCGGACTGTATGTAATGCAGAAGAATCTCGGCACAGGCGCAGCTGTCGCTGCCGGCGTGGTGGTGATCCAGGGGAATGTCGTAGTAGCAGCACAGCTCATTGAGCCGGTGACTGACGCCTGGCAGGAGCCGGCGTCCCATCTGCACGGTGCACAGATACCGCGTGTACCGCCGCCACTGGATTCCATAGCCCTGCATGCATTTTTTGAGCACACCGAGATCGAATACGGCGTTGTGCGCCACGATGAGGCCGCTCTCAAAGAGCGGCGCGATCCGCGCCCAGAGCTCCGGGAAGGTCGGAGCGCCGCATACGGCGTCCTCGTCCAGCCCGGTGAGCTGCGTATTGAAGTAGTCAAAGAACGTCTCCGGATTCACCGGCGTATAGTACTTTTCTGTAATCAGGCCACCGTCAATGACCGTGATCCAGATAGCGCTCATCCGGTCATTGTACCGGTTGGGCGTCTCGACGTCAAAAGCGATATAACGGTATTGGTTCATCTCTACGCTCTTCTAATCCTCACATATACCGATCCAACAATTCATCCACGCTCCGCATCCGTTTTA
>CADBNA010000154.1 GCA_902795835.1 uncultured Lachnospiraceae bacterium
TCCGGCTTCAAGGCCGAAATCCTTTGCGATGCGTGAACAGATCCAGGCTCCGTCATCGGTCAGCGAGACCATATCCATGTCCTGTCCCGGAAAGCGGACTTTGTCATGCGTAACAGAATAAATCTCCAGACCGTATCCCCGGTCGCCGATCTGTACGCTGCTCTGGGCACACAGATCAGCATCCAGCAGGTCTGCAAGCTCCTCCGCCTTTTCGTTCGTGACAGAGTCGGTATCCAGATTGACGCGGTTTTCATAGTTGATTGCCTTCTGGTAAAAGGTGTCGATAAACGCGTTCATGGTATCCATCATGCCCATCCCGCCGACAAGCAGGATCATACAGCCGATGATGCCGAACAGGGTCATGAAGGACCGTGATTTATGCCGGAAACAATCCCGCAGATTCCATTTGGTTCCGAATCCCAGAGATTTGAACGTCTTCGTTTCTTCAACAGCCAGATGCCGGATCCGCTTCGGCGTGTAGGGGCGCAGCGCATCGGCAGCCGTTCCTTCCAGCATTTTGCGGACAGAAAGAAATCCTATCAGGATAAGGAAAACATTAATCAGTGCCAGCACCGCCCAGCAGAACGGGGGGATGTACAGCTTCCAGGACGGCATGTCAATATACGTCGCCATGGCTCCGCCGGGGCTCATGATAAACCAGGCGAGCCAGTATCCGATCCCGATTCCGATGACGCTCCCCGTCAGTCCGATCAGGGCCGCGTAGGCTGTGTAATGGCGCAGAATCCGCCTGTCCCGGAAACCGAGAGCCTTGAGTGTACCGATCTGGGTCTTCTCACTGGCTGTGATGCGGTGCATGGTGGTCACCATAGTCAGAATGGCAATCGCCAGGAAGAGAACCGGCAGGATGGAGCCCATGGTTTTGCCTTCCTCCACCTCACTGCGGGCTTCCGCCCAGGAAACCGTTTCTTCTTTTGAGAGGATCAGAGTGGTTCTGCCCAGCGCCTCATCGGTCTCCCGCACAAAGCGTTCCTTCTCCTCGCCGGAGATAACGTTGATCTGGTAATACAGAGAATTGCCCATCATTTTGCGGAACATGGGCGGAATGCTGTTCTCCAGCATAACCGGAGAGATGTAGGCATAGCCATAGCTGCTGTAGTCCGGCATCAGCTGCGTTTCGTCGGGCAGGCAGATCAGGTACTCGCTGGATTTGACCAGTCCCCTGACGATTCCCCTGATCTCAATCCCCCTGTAGGTAAGCTCCATCTCATCCCCGACAGACACGCCATTTGCGGCCGCATACGAATCCGACAGCCAGATACCATCTGTACTGTCTGCGTCATAGGGCTCACCCTCCATCAGAAGAATCCCCGAAACATTCATGTTTTCCGACACAGTTACCGCAACAATGTCAGTGTCATCCTTCACGGCAGCATTTACGGAAAAAAATCGGGAAGCCTCTTCCGTTCCTTCGAGCGCAAGCACGGCTTCAAGATCCTCCTCGGAAAAACCTTTCTCCGAAACAATCCGGTAATCGGCAAAACCTGTTGCCTCGTATATTTCTGAAGTGTTTTTCTCGAGACTGTACCATTCCATGTTGAAGCCCAGGAATACGCCGACGCCCAGCGCAATCATGATGATCATGGAAATAAACTGGGCTTTGTATCTCCATGCCGTCCGCAGCATTTTCTTACGCAGCATTACCAGTCCACCTCCTCCACGGAAAGCGGATTCTCCTGTTTCTCACAGGACTGTATCTTCCCATTCCTGACGCGGACAACCACATCAGCCATTCTGGCAATATTCTGGTTGTGAGTTACAATGATAATCGTTTTCTTCATTTCTCTGGACATGGACAGTAGCAGCTTCAGCACCATGACGCCGGTCTCGGAATCCAGCGCGCCGGTCGGCTCATCGCAGAGAAGTATCCGGGGATTTTTTGCCAGAGCCCTTGCAATCGATACTCTCTGCTGCTCGCCGCCTGACAGTTCAGACGGGAACTGGTGAATATGATCCGAGAGCCCCACCGCCTTCAGCATATCATGGCTGCCAAGCGGCCTGGGTGCGATTTCCTTTACAAGGGCCACATTTTCTATTACCGTAAGCGTCGGAATCAGATTGTAGCTCTGAAATACGAACCCGACCGTCGCCGCCCGGTAATCCGCCAGTTCATTTCCCGAAAGGGTAGAAATATCCTTCCCGTCTACAAATACCTTCCCTTCCGTCGGACTGTCCAGTCCGCCCAGAAGATTCAGCAGCGTGCTCTTGCCTGCCCCGCTCTGTCCCAGAACTACAATAAACTGTCCCTCTTCCAAAGTGAGGTTTACATGATCCAGAGCTCTCTGTTCGTGCTCTCCGTTCCTGTAGACTCTGGACACGTCCTTCAATTCAACGATATTCATATCATTCTCCCTTTAGCAATCCGTTATAAACACGCAAGGTGTTATACTTAAAACATAAATTAGATATATTGAACTATCAGGGAGTATACTTCTTTCTTCCAAAAAAGTCAAGGAGCCGAAGGGGACGGTTCCCTGCGGCTCAAATGAGCTCCAGGGAACCGTCCCCTTCGGCTATTCATCATTTCAGGTTGTTGCTTCTGTCATATCGCTTGCCGCCCCAGTAGATTCTGGTGGCGACTTCTGCTTTGTCAGGCAGTTCCACGCCTTCCATCACATATTTCAGGAAGGTCTCAAAGCCGGCCCGGTCGACGATATAACCAATGTGCTCTTTGCCTTCAACGGCGTTCCTGTCGATGTATTCTTCAGCAAAAGCATAACAGTTTTTAACGATTTTCAAGATGCTTTCTTCGTCCCCCCACTTGATGAAGTCTTCAGCGAGACGGGGATTCTGCTTGCCGGTTCTGCCCAGCAGCACGAGGCGGAAGTAGTGTTCCCTGCTTCGTGTCCAGGCGCGGGTCGGGCAGTAGGCGACGCAGACGCCGCAGCCGATGCAGAGGTCCGTGTCGCGCTCGATCTTGCCGTTCACCACTTTCAGGGCTCCGACAGAACGCTTCTGGCAGTATTTGACGCACTGCTCGCAGCCGACACAGCGATCCGGGTTATACTGGGGCTCCGTCATGCCGATGATCCCGAAGTCATTCATGCGGACCTTGGCACAGTCATTGGAACAGCCGGTGAAAGCGACCTTCATATGCAGGTTGTTCGGATAGATGAGCTTATCCATCTTCCGGGCAAATTCAGTCGTGTCGTAGCAGCCAAAGGGACAGAGCTTCTTGCCGGGACAGGCCACGACATTGCGGGTGCCTGCCGCGGGATAGCCGCCATTATACTCCTCCTGGTTGACGCCCGACTCATCAATGATGAGCTGGAGTTCCCTGTTGACGGCTTCCATATCCTCCAGCCTGATGCCGGGAAGCTCCACGCCCTGGCGGTTCGTAATAAAAATCGTCCCGTCCCCGTATTTTTCTGCGATCTCCGTGATGCGCAGCATGGACTTAACATTGATGACGCCCCCGGGAATGCGGATCCGGGATGCCGTCTCGCCCCGCACTTTGGAATAGCGGAATGCGTTCTTTTTCAATTTTTTCAGATTAACATCAATACCCATGTATCATTATCCTCCGTGTCCGTCCATCTGTGTGATTCTCAGTCGATCATGTCTTTGCTGACCGTGTAGTTGAAAACCGGTCCGTCAAGGCAGATATATTTGTCACCAACCCGGCAGTGGCCGCATTTCCCCAGTCCGCAGCACATCTTCCGCTCCTGGGATACCCAGATGTTTTCCTCTCTGAAGCCCTTTTCCAGAAGGCCCATAACGGAAAACCGCATCATAGGAGGCGGACCGACGACGACTGCCTGTGCCTTTGAAACATCGCGGATCGGCACCTCCGGAATATATTTCGTGACAAGTCCGATCCTGCCATCATATCCTTCAGGCGCCCCGTCTACAGTCAGGATAAGATCCAGCACTTCATCCCAGCGTTTCAGGTCATCCCGGAAGAGCATGTCGTCGGGACTGCGGAAGCCTACAATGACATGCTTGTCGCCGGGCTCTTTTGTTCCGGCCAGCGCATCGATGACGCCGCGGACCGGAGAAACGCCGGTGCCGCCGGCAATGACGAGAACTTCGCCCTCTTCGTAGAGAGAGGTATCAAATCCGTTTCCGTAGGGTCCGCGCATCAGGAGGGTCTGTCCTTCGTAATGTTCAAAAACTTCGTTGGTGACGCGGCCGACTCTCCGGATCGTAAGATCCACGGAGTTTTCTCCGATGCCGCTGACCGAGATCGGGGCTTCGCCGTATTTCGGTATGGAGACCTCAAAGAACTGTCCGGGTTTTACATCTCCGGCAAATTCCATGCGGAAGGTATATTCCTTCCGGGTATGCCGGATGACTTCCAGGATCCTGGAGGGAAACGGTACGTAGGGATTATCCTGAGTATTCATGGACACGTTTGTTTTTTCCATTTTCATTTCACCTCCTCTGTATTTTTCATGTCTTCCACTGCCCTGTTCACCTTATTGATGCAGGCCGAGAAAGAAATGTACTCCGGACAGATCATGTCGCAGCGGCCGCAGCCGACGCACATCTGATAGCCGAACCTCTTTTTGAAATCCTGAATCTTGTGGAGCACTTTGAAGCGCATGCGCTCGCCCTTGGTGCGCCGGTATTCGCCGCCGCCGGCGACATTGGTGTATCCGTCCACCATACAGGAGGCGCCGACTCTTCGGCGCTCGCCGGCTTTTCCGTTGTCAGTGTAATAGACATCCTGCATGGTATAGCATGTGCAGGTAGGACAGGCAAAATTGCAGCGGCCGCAGCCGATACAGCGTGCGCTGTATTCCTCCCACAGGGGATTTTTGTAAATGTCGGGCGGGATCTCGTCCGGAATCGTGACATGGGTCATGTTTTCCGTCACATATTTCGGTTCGACTGTCTGGGAGGAGGTGCTGTTCTCCCCGAAAATGCCCGCAATGGAAGCCTCCGGGACATCACAGGCGAACAAGCCGTCCTGTGACCTGTCCAGAGAGAACCAGTAGCCCTCCGTCGTGCGGTTTGTGCCCATGTCGACGCAGAAGCAGTCTTTTCCCGATTTCGGACATCCCAGCAGCGCAAAGTGTACACGATCACGGATCTCCTTGTAAAAAGGATCGGAGAAAGTGTTGTTCAGGTAGATCTGGTCGAGACGTTTTACCGCGTGCATATCGCAGCTCTTCACAAAAATGATCGCCTCGCGCGGATCCCGGTCCGCCGTCTTGACCTCATTTTCCGTAAAGAAGAACAACGTCTCCGAAAGCGGTGTCAGGATCTCCTTGAACGCGTAGTCCGACTTCTGGTCCAGCTCGATCTCATCAGACGAACTCACGAAATCGTAGCGGACGACATCCGTGTCGGTAAACCGCCCTTCCCCGGCCTTGCGCACAGGTGCATAAAGCCGGTATGTTCTGCCGAGTTCGGCCAGGACCCGGTCGAAGCCCTCTTTTGTCAAAATGTAACCCATCGTATGCCCTCCGTTTCTCAGATGCTGATTTATAAAATGAATACCTCTTCATTTATAAAGGTCAATGTTTCATCATCTTTCTGCCTGTTACTGCCTGTCTTTTTTCTTAAGGAACATGCGCAGGAACATGAGCATCACATAACCCACCAGCATGGTGGTGACAAAAATCTGCAGCCCCGACAGCTGCGTCACGGCATTGGCAAGCCCTTCCTTCCCTCCGGCTGCCAGATAGCCGGCCGTCTTCTGCGACGCAACGACGCCGATGGCCATCGGGAAGGTCAGCCCCGCGAATCCGGGATAGAACCGGAAGGAGAAAAAATCCGGCAGTTTGAAAAGGATAAAGGCCAGTGATGCCAGTACACAGATATACATCAGCGTCAGCAGGAAATCGTTCGGAGTCCCGTAGACGTTGATCAGGCTGACGACGCAGAGGCTGCAGGGCGCCAGCAGGACGGCCATCGTGTGGTAGGCCGCGCTTTTGATTTCGACCTTCATCAGACGCCAGATCATCAGCGGCAGAAGGACCAGATAGATGATACAGCCATAGATCGTAATGATCTTCAGAACCGGCCCGGCATGCATCTTTCCCCCGGTGACGCAGGCGACCATCCAGCCGTTATAGGTGACGAACCAGCTGGGCATCATATTGATGAAATCCCTTTTCAGGAATACCTTCCCGAAGGTGTGCTTCACCGTGAATACGATGATGTGCAGACCGTGGAGCACAACGGCAATGAACCAGATAATCCGCCCGAAGCCCCATCCCATCTCATAGTAAAAGCTTCCCAGCACCATCAGTACCATGCAGAAAGCGGCATAGAGGCTCGACGGGATGGTCTGGTCATACTCCTTCCGGCATGTCCTGAAATACAGGATGATCTTGAAAATGTAGCAGATTATGAATGCGGTGCCGCAGGCCATGATCAGGTACCGCAGCCAGGTAAAGCCCAGTCCTCCGTAGACATTCCCCAGCGTGAGAAAACTCAGGAAGGCCGCTACGACGGGGACGGGTATCTTTTCCAGTCTTTTCATATTTTTCCCTTACTTGTAATAGAATTCGTAGGAATCGTCGCGCATGTGGAAGAAGTCCGAGTAGTCGATGTCGAACAGCGGTTTTCTGACCCTGCGGACATCGATGCGGCGGGCTATCATCTGCTGCAGGACCCCTCCGTATGCCAGGTCTCCCTGCAGCAGGGCCCCGATGATTTTCCCGTCCTTATGGACGATCTTTTTATAGACATCTCCCCTGCGGTATGTCTCGACCTGGATAGTCTCGTCCGCCGGATCCGGGTTGACTTCGCCCAGGGACATCGTTGAGATGTCCAGGAAGCGCATAGTGGACTTGCTGGCGAAGAAATCAGTCATCTTTTCCGGCACGCCGGCCATGTTGGCGGCGGCGATCATGCCTTCCTTCACCGCGACAGGCCAGATGGGCGAAAGGCCCGAGACGTCGCCGGCGCCGTAGATATCCGGATCGCTTGTCCTGCCCGTTTCATCATAGACAAGGCCGGTCCGGGAAAGCGTGAGGCCGGAGTCCTGCAGGAACTCCACGTTGGACCGCACGCCCGCTGTGACAACAAAGAAATCACAGGGGAGCACGCTGCCGTCGCCAAGGACCACAGCGGTGATCTCATGTTTGTCATTGATCTGCACTTCTTCAACGCCGACACCGTAATGCTGTTCCACTCCCCTTGCGGCAAATGCGTCAATATAAGCCTGAGCGGACTCCCGGTCGAGCTGTTTGCTGAGCAGCCAGCCGGCGAAATCACACAGGACGGGCTTTAGGCCCAGATGCAGGAGGCCGGTCGTGCAGTCGATGCCCACGAGGCCGCTGCCCAGGATGACGATATTCTTTTTCGTCTCCGCCACTTTTTTCAGAACTTCGATATCGTCGACGTTCCGGAAGCCGGTCATGTTCGTGGATCCCGCCAGATTTCTGATCGGCGGGAAAAATGTATGGGAACCGGTGGCGATCAGCAGCTTGTCATAGCTTTCCCGTGTTCCGTCTCCGAGAATGACTTCCTTTGCGGAACGGGCCAGCCCGACCGCTTCCACGCCTTTTTTCCAGGTAACACGGTACAGTGTCTCAAAATCCTTCTCAACAAACCGCAGGCGCTCAAGGCTCCGTTTCCCTGCCAGATATTCATGCAGGATGCAGCGGGAGTAGATATCCCTGTCCTTTGAGATCAGCACGATCTCCGCTTCGCTGTCATATTTGCGAAGCTCCCTGATCCCGTTGACGCCTGCGGCGGACGATCCGATCACAACGTATTTTTTCATCGGCTCTCCTCCAGTGTAATCGCGTGCATGGGGCATTTCTCCACACACATGGGATTCGCGGTTTTGCCGTCTTCGCTCCTGTGGACGCACATGTTGCACTTCATGATCTCCCGGAAGTGGATGGAGTCCGGCTTCAGGATGCCGAACGGACAGGACATCACACACATGTAGCAGCTGGCGCACTGCTCTTTGTCATAGGTCACATACCCGGTCTCGGGATCTTTTTTCATGGCGCCGGTCATACAGGTGTAGACGCATTCCGGCCGGCTGCAGTGCCGGCAGAAAATGGGCGCCGGTCTCGTCTCGCTGTCGATCACGACCCGGTTCCTGGCGTCTCCGCTCTCCGTCTCGTGACTGACCACGCAGGCCGTTACGCACGTCAGGCACCCGATGCACCGGCTGCGGTCAATTTTTATTCTGTACATAAACGCAGGCCTCCTCTGTCAGGTCTTCTTGTCATCGGTCTGTTGGTCGTCGATCTACTGTCCGTCGATCTTTTCGAACCGGCAGGTCGCCCCTTTGTAGTTGGGCTCCCGGGAATACTTGTCATAACAGGAAGGTGTCAGCTTGTTGCACTCAATGTAGTGGATCGGCGCATAGAGCTGGTCATAGGGGACATTGTCCGTCACCTTGACGGAGAACACCGCGTCCTGCCCGTTGACGGAATACACCCGGATCCGGTCCATTTCATGAATGTCATGCTCCCTGGCCATCTCCGTATTCATGTAGAGATAGGCCTTTTTAAGAGAAACGTCCTCCACGAATTTGACTTCTTTCGTCCGGCTCTGGGTGTGCCACTGTCCCACGGTGCCGCGGCCGGTGTTGAAGATCATCGGGAATTCCTCTGACGGAATATAGGGGTTCTCCAGCGGCTCTTCGAAGAGGAAACTGGCGCGTCCGTCAGCCGTGAAAAAGATTCCGTCAGAATACAGGCGGCGCTGCTCATCGGCGAATTCCGCCTCCCTGCCCTCAGGGTACGGCCACTGCCGGCCGTGAGAATCCGTCAGATCTTCCCATTTTACGCCGGAGAAGTCGCAGGGCCTGCCCCGGGAGATATCGCGGAGCATATCAAAACACTGTTCCGGAGTCTCCCAGCGCTCGATGGCACTCCCCATGCCGAGGGCTTTTCCGACTCCGAGTATGCATTCGTAATCGGAGATCTCATTCTTCCCGCGGGAAAGGACCGGCCGCATGGCAGACAGGCGGCGCTCCAGATTGACATACGTGCCGGCCTTCTTGATGCCCGGTACGACAGGGAAGAAGACCGTGGCATTCTCAGCGCTCTCAATGGTGTCGTAAATGTCCTGTACAACGAAGAGCTCCAGTTTCTTTGATGCTTCGGCAAAAGTCTCATTGTTGGTCCAGCTGTGGCGCGGATTCGTGCAGAGGATCCAGAGCCCCTTGATCTCGCCGGCATTGATTCCTTCGACGATCTTGTTGTAGGGAATCGTGGGCTTTTTCGCCAACAGGTCCGGGCTGATTCCGATGATACCGGCGATGCGTTTTCTCTCAGCCTCATCTCCGAAGTCTCCGCCGCCGTACAGGCAGGTGGTGTTGGAGAACAGACGGGAACCCATGGCATTGCACTGGCCGGTGATCGAATTGCCTCCGGTGCCGGGTCTGCCGACATTTCCGGTCATCAGCGCGAGGTTCATGACGGCCCTGGCTGTTGTCACGGCTTCGTAGCCCTGGTTGACACCCATGGTCCACCAGAAGGACACGGCCTTTCCGTCGTGGATCATCCGGGCGAGTTCCAGAATCCGGCTTTCTTCCACGCCAGTGGCCGCAGTGCCTCGCGAGAGCGGGAAGGCTTTGACAAATTCAGCAAAATCATCGAATTTCTTTGTGTGTGCTTTGATAAAGGGCCGGTCGATCCAGTCTTTTTCGATCAGGACATTCGCGAGGGTGTACAGAAACACCAGGTCGGAGCGCGGCCGGATTTGATAGTGATAGTCTGCGTTCATGGCAGTCTCGGAACGGCGGGGATCGATAACGATGACCTTGTGCCCGGGAACCTGGTTGCTGCGTACGCGTCCCCATATGATGGGATGGGCAACGACGGGATTTGCTCCGATGAAGATCAGCGTGTCCGACAGTTCCAGATCCTGCAGCGTGTAGCCCGGGGCGTCATAGCCCAGGGTACCCTTGTGGGCGACGGCGGCCGACGCCATGCACAGGCGGGTGTTGCCGTCCACGTTTGTCTGCAGGTAGTTGCGCATCACATGTCCGAAGATCGCGAACTCCTCCAGGGTGAGCTGCCCGGTGCTGATGCCGGCGACACTCTCCCGCCCGTATTTTTCCTGCAGTTCCCTGAGCTTTCCAGCGACATGGCGGAAGGCTTCCTGCCAGGGCACTTCCTTCATGCTGCCGTCGGCCTGCCGGATCCTGGGGAGGGCATCCGGCTTGACGGTCGTCTGCTGCTTGCTCAGGGAAAGGCCCTTGATGCAGCTGAACCCGTCATTTACGGGGTAGCCTTTTGTCGGTACCGTCCGTATGATCCGGTTATTCTCCACGTAAAAATCCAGGTTACAGTCGATCGCACAGAAATTGCAGGTCGATTGTACTTTACGCATAAATAGCTTCCTCTCTGTTAGGTTTCTTCAGGTGTTTGAATTGTCTGACATGAATACTTTGGAGGTGATTCTGTAATTACAAAATATATAATTGATTTTACTATATATTTGAAAAACCGATTGTTGCACCCGCAACATTTCTGACGAAATAATTCTGATATAATTGTATCGGGAAAAGGTATGCAGTAAGGAAAACTTTTTTCCCGAATAACCGCCGGAAAGTCCGCAGGAAAGGAGCCTCATCATGTCTGCTGTCCATTACGAGGATATTTCACATCTCCCTCTCTTTAACGGGATTGATTCCAGCGACTGTATGCTTCTTTTTGACTGTCTTGGCTGCCGGATCCGGTGCTTTAAAAAAGACGAGCATATCCGTCTGGACCGGGATCTGAAATCAACCATAGGATCTGTACTGGAAGGCGGGGTCCGGGCCTACATGGAAGATATCTGGGGAAACCGCACGCTTGTATCCTACATGATAAAAGGGGATATTTTAGGTGAGAACATTGCCATTAAAAAAAATGAAAAGGAAAAACAGAGCCTGGCCTTTTTATCGGCAGCCCCCACCCGGATTCTCTTCGTTCCGTTAACCAGGATCCTGCATCCCTGCAAGAATGCATGCAGGTTTCATCATCGGCTCTCATACAACATGTATTCTCTGATGAGCGAAAAAAACCTCTCTCTGATGGAAAAGATCTATGTCACCTCGAGGAGTTCCGTGCGTGAAAAAATCCTTACCTATCTCTCACTGGAATCCCGCCGTAACGGGGACACAACTTTTCGCATTCCGCTTAGCCGCACGGAAATGGCCGAGTATCTCTGCATAAACAGAAGCGCCATGAGCCGGGAGCTCACAGCGCTTAAAAAAGAAGGATTCATTGACTATAACAAAAATCTGTTTGCTATCCGGGTTATAAAAAACGATTCTCACCCGGGAGAAGAGGAACACGTTTAACAATGACATGGCAGATCCTCTGTCTGCAGGGGCTCGGCCAGAGAGCCCCTGGGGACGGTTCTTCTGGCTCAAAGTACCCTTGGGATGGTTCCTTTTAGTTCGGCTGCAGGTCAGGCGGCAGTCCTCAGAACTGGTTTCACTGACAGGTAAAATGAACCTCAGGGAACCGTCCCCTACAGCTCAAGTGAACCCCGGGGAACCGTCCCCAGCAGCTCACCCGGCAGTTCCCACGATCTGCCGCAGGACGTCCAGCCCGTCATAGAGTATCCATGCTTCTATAATTCTGTCCTGGCAGATCCGGTAATGAGAAATGCCCATTATTTCTACTGAGCGGCCGCTCGGCGCGCCAAACATGCCGATTCCCTCGTGCAGACCGCGAAGTCTCCATCTGACCGCGGCCTCTGTGGTGCCGTCCTGCATGGTATTTACGGTGATGCGGTCGATGCCGTGAAACGCATTCGGAAAAGAAGCCAGAAAGCTGATGAGCATGCCCTGTATCTCCTCATGTCCGCAGAGGGTCTTGCCGTCGATGTAGTTGACGCTGGCGTTGGGGTGGTAATATTTCGTCACTTCATTCAGCATCTTGCAGGTATAGATATTCTGATACATTCCGGTCAGCATCTCACCGACCGAATCGTCTTTTGGTTCATACCGTTCCGGGTAAAACTGTCCTTCCATTGATTCACTTCTTCCATAGCTGCTCCTGAGAGCGCCCTCTTCCGGTGCGGATGCCGCTTCGGCCCGGTTCATGGCAAGGGCAAGTTCCCTGGCATCCAGACCCAGCTGATGAACCAGTGCCAGATTGTCCCGCACCAGCCACTCTTCATAAATGCGGTTGTTGTGGACGGCGCAGTCGGCAATAGCCCTGAAACGGACCTTTTTTCCTGTCTTTGGACCGAATTCACTGTCTCCGAGATTAGTGGCAATGCCTACACTCCTGTGAGAAGAAAAATAATAACCCGGAGAATCTTCTGACCAGATAACTGCTTCGGCAACGACCTTCTTATCCGGAAATGCATGCAGATGCGACAGCGTGCCGGATACGACAGGGTGAATGCCTGCGCTGGTGCGGGAGCAGCTGTGCACAATAGTATCATTGTGGTAGGTGTCGTAGATCCTCCCTACCCCGCGTTCCTCCCAGATTTCATGGGTAATGCGGAGAATATAATCAA
>CADBNA010000155.1 GCA_902795835.1 uncultured Lachnospiraceae bacterium
GCCATTCTGGCTTCCAGCGCTCTGATTGCCGATGAAATCGCAGCTGTTTTCCGGCATCATATCGTTGGTTTTCTTGAATAATCGCCATAAAGCACACCGCAGTTATGAGCAGCACAACCTCCACGGAAAATACAGCGCATTACTTCCTTTGGAGGTACATTGTCTATTCCGCTGTATCATGCTATGATTAACGGGAGAATCTGATTCAGAAACAGAATATGCAATCATTTTTATGATCAGTTTTTCAGGAGGACGCTTCATGCAGGTTCAGCCTTTTGTTCACCTAAAAGAAAAAATAGTGGATAACTGCAGCCGTGTCATTGTCGGTAAGGAAGAAGTGATCGAGCAGATCGTCGTCTGCCTGATTGCCTCCGGACACATTCTTCTGGAGGATGTGCCGGGCACCGGCAAAACCATGCTGCTGCGTGCCTTTTCCCGCAGCATCGGAGGTGAATTCCGCCGGATCCAGTTTACACCGGATCTGATGCCTTCCGACCTGACGGGAATCAATTTCTTCAACCAGAAGAAAAGTGAATTCGAATTCCGCCCGGGTCCTCTTTTTGCCCAGGTCATCCTGGCGGATGAAATCAACCGTGCCACGCCCCGCAGCCAGTCAGCGCTGCTGGAAGTTATGGAAGAGAAGCAGATTACCGTGGACGGTGTTACTTATCCCATGAAAGAGCCTTATCTTGTCATGGCCAGCCAGAATCCGCTGGAATCCTATGGAACCTTTCCCCTGCCGGAAGCGCAGCTGGATCGTTTTTTCATGCGGCTGAAGCTTGGTTATATGACGAAGGAACAGGAAATCAGCGTACTTCGCCGTCCGGATACCCGCACATTGCTGGAATCACTGCAACCGGTCATACAGGCTGAAGAACTGCAGTCTCTCCGGGAAACCTATCCGCAGGTCCGCGTCAGTGATGATATCGCTGCCTATATCATGGAGCTTGTGGAGGCAACCCGGCGCAGTGAATTACTGCTCTGCGGTATCTCCACCCGCGGAAGCCTTGCACTGTACCGTGCCTGCCAGATAATTGCTGCGCTGCGCGGCCGGGATTATGTCATTCCAGAGGATGTGAAACTTGAAGCGTTATGCGTCCTTCCCCACCGTCTGTCCATGATTAACCAGAATCATCTGGACAGCGTCACCTTCCTGCAGAACCTGTTGGATGAAATTCCCGTTCCCCTGGAGAAACTATGATTCCTGTTGTTGTACTGTTAACGGTACTGTTCCTTGTACTGATTGAAATTGCCAGCCGCCGGACGGATCTGCGGAATCTTTCTGTGCGTTTTTCCCTCGACCGGAAGCTGACAGAGCCTGGAGAAACCGTTACTCTGCGCTATACAGTCCTCAACACCAGCCGGTTTCCCTTCCTGTTTGTCGGACTGTCGATACTGCTGGATTCGTCCTTCCGGCTGGAAGAAGATGAACATTTCCTGCAGCTTCATACTCGTACAGATTATGCCGGCACCCGGATCTCACACAACTTTTTTCTTGCCCCGCGGCGGCGTTTCTCAGGAAAGCTCCGTTTCTCGGTCTGCCAGAGAGGAGTATATGACCTGGGAAAGTATTACATGGAATTCGGTGATTTTCTGGGACTGAAGCCCCGCCTGATCACCGGAGAAATGAACGCCCGTATCATCTGCACCGCCGAAACATGCCAGCTTTCCCCCATCCAGGTTCTGGGCGGAGAACTGGGATCCGTTTCTGTCAGGCGGTTTCTGTACGACGATCCCACCATGGTGCTGGGATACCGTGAGTATTCCGGCCGTGAGCCCATGAAACAGATTTCATGGAATCAAAGCGCCAAATCAGGCCGTTTGATTGTACGTCAGAACGATTTCACCACCGACCGTGCCGCCGTCGTCCTGGTGAATATTGATCCCACCTCCCGCAGACTGATGGAGCATTGCCTTGTCCTGGCAAACAGTGTCTGTAAATTTCTGGAACAGGAAAAAATACCCTATGCCATGTGGAGCAACGGCGATCTTCGTTCCATAACGGAAGGACTTGGGGAAAGTCATCTGTTCTTCATTCAGAGGCAGATTGGTCTGTCCCGGCATACGGAATACTTACGATTTTCTTCTGTGATTGAAAAGTGTCTGCGCCGGAAAAAGCACGGCTGTACCCACATCATCATTACCCCGTCACTGGATGGCAGCATACAGTCTGCCATCAGTCTCCTTGCCCGCCATACTGACTTTGACCCTGTTATTCTTTGTGCCGAAGATTGCATCGCTTAATCAGAAGGAGGGACATTCATGAAGCACTCAGCTGTTCTTCGGTTAACGACCGGAATCTGTTTTTATTTTTCTCTTCTGACTGTATTTGACATCTTTCATGTCTGGCGCCTGCCCATGGCTCTTTTCACGGTTCTATGCCTGCTGTTGGGACTGGTGATTGTACATTGTAAAAATCCTCTGCTGCGGTTGTGCCTGTCTGTGCTGCCTTCTCTCGCTTTCCTGACGGGGCCCTTCAGTCTTCCGTTATTCCTTCCGCTGCTGGCGGGGATATATTATTGCTCTGCCATGGGCAAAGGAAACTACGCCATGCCCCTGGATGATTATCGCAGAAACTATACCCTCATGATGGTAATCTGCTTGTTTTTCGTAGCGGGAAACATCGCCAACTCGACCGTATACCTGAATCATCCGCTTTCTTTGGATAATCTGGTCTACAGTTTCTTCTTTCTGATCCTGGGCATTTTTTCCATGCGCCGTATGCAGATGAGAGCAAAAATGAGCCCGAGCTGGCATCTGCGGAATCTTCTGACCGTGATCGGTATTCCGCTTCTGTCTGCAGGCGCCGCGTTGCTGCTGTTTCTGCTTCTCCGTTTCAGCCGTCAGGCGCTGAAAGTGATTCTCGCACCTGTCGGCCGCTTCTTCATCTGGCTGTTCAGCAAATTGTTCCCCGCCGGTAATTCTCCTGTTGAGGAAATGACGCTTGAGGAATATATGCAGCACGATGCGCTTCCCCTGGAGTGGGAACTGGAGGCCGGTTTCAATTCGGAGGTACAAGATAATATCGGCGCGGATACCAACGTTCTGCTGATTGAGCGCGCCGCATCAATCGGCGGCTGGATCCTGCTGGGACTCCTGTTGCTTCTGGCGCTGATTCTGGTCTGGCGTTTTGCCAGACGGGATCGGTCGGTAGAGGAAGAAGACCTGATTTACGAAGACACCGATGCTGTTTCTGCGCAAGGCGGACGGCGGCGCAAAAAAAGCATACCGCTACTTGCGGGAAACGCACGCCAGCTCCGCCGCATTTACAAAACCTATCTGGAATACCGAGCCGGTGAGGGAATGAACATTCTTCCTTCCGAGACATCCGCCGAAATTCTGGAAAACGACCGTGAAATGAGCGAAAGTGCAGATGCGCTCAGGCTGCGTGAACTGTATCTGGCCGCCCGTTACGGAGATCCTTCTTCTGTTACACGCGAGCAGGTACAGCAGGCTCAGGCCTGCCTTGAGCGAATTATCGGAAAAACAAATGTCTGATCAGCTCTGCCGGAACTTTCTTTCTGCGGAACCGGAATCCGCAAGTCTCATGGTATGATACTGGATATACACCTTCCATCAGCCTTTTCTCATACACCGTTGACATTCTGAATATAGACTTCCTTCGGGATCATGGGCAGTTCCAGCTCCGCTACCGTTTCCGCGGAAAGCGTCAGCGTTGCTTCATACTCTTCTCCGGCCTGTTCAAAGCGCGCCAGCAGCGGGTCAGCCACAATCGCGGCTTCCGGAACATTCAGC
>CADBNA010000156.1 GCA_902795835.1 uncultured Lachnospiraceae bacterium
CTCCTGTCTCCTCATCGGTGAAAGAAAAAGGAGACGGAGGTCTGACCCCTGTCTCCTTGTATCCGCGCGGATCCGCTTACTCAATCAATGCACATCCCACATAGGTCATGGTATCCTTGCCATAGTTATACGGAATGTTATTTTTGGAACAGACCTCATTTACCACCATGCCATAGCCTTCCATGGATGAAAGCTGCTTCTCCGGGAACCGGCAGGGCTCATCCGGATAGGTGCATTTCTTGCAGCGCTTACAGCCGCCGGCGCCCAGCACCAGCGCATTCGGATAGGTCTTTCTGATCTCGTCGGTAAACGCCTCCAGCGCTTTGCTGTGGCGCTCTCCCAGTTCCATGATGCCCTCAAAATCAAAGCTGTCTTCCAGCTGAATCGAAGACTGCAGGATGATGCCGGTGTGATATGCCCGCACACGTGCCTCACACTCCTCAAGGGTGCCGCATGCCGGCGGACAGCTCCAGCACACATCATACATCTGGCAGGTATTCTGCGCACACGCGTCTCTTACTTCCGTGCGTATCTCGATCGTGCTCACATCCAGCGGAGCTGCATGAGAAAAGCCGCTGTCCATAGCCAGTTTTTCCAGTTCTTCATAATTCATACCGCATATACCTCCTGCGTGCGTAAGTATGATATTATTCTACAGGTTCCCCGGAATATATGCAATATCTTGTGTGCAATATAACCGTTTTCTTTCTGTTCTTTCTGACAGAAACGGTTCTGCCTTCAGTGAGAAGCATTTTCTGTACCGCCGGTCAGATTACTGCTGCCGGCTGTTCCCGGGGCGGCAGATTTGCCGGAATCCTGTTCTTTTGATTTCCCTGCCTTTCCGCTATCAGAGGTTTTTTCCCCGGCATCTTTTTCTTTGTCCGGATCTTTTTCTTTATCCGAATCTTTTTCTTTATCCGAATCTTTTTTTCCATCCGAGTCCTCATCCTCATCCGAGTCTTCGTCCTCGTCTGATTCTTCTTCTTCGTCTCCCGTGACGCCCAGCCACACGATGGCATCCTCCGTGATTTCCGCATCACTGATGACATACTTCACGTCTTCAGTAAGCTCGCCTTTTACGCCGCCGGCGATGCGCGCAAGTCTGCCTTCCGTATCATAGATCCAGGTCCGGATGGGGCCTATCTTTTCTATATGGAGCGGCCGGCCTTCTTCGTTCATCCAGATAATGGTTGAATATCTGCTGTTCTGATCATTCGCGACGGTCACAGAGGAACCGCCGCTGGTTTCATATACCAGATACTCTCCGTCTGCTGCTCTGTATTCTCCGTCGGCAACGCCGTACTCTGAATAAACGGCCATATCCCGCTCTTCATCCGTCATGTACGGCTGCTCAGTCGGAGACGGGGTATCTTCTCCATAGCTGGAGAACCACACCGGCATATCCCCGTTGTATTCGATATGCAGCCCGGGAGTTGTCTCCTCAGAAGAGTCAGACGCGGCCCCGAAGATTAATCTCTCAGAGGGCGAAGGTGTGTTCTTGGCGGGATCCTCTTCAATATCAGTCAGTTTGCCCTCCTGGTCATACTGCCAGATCAGTTCCTGTGAACCGCCTTCCGGCAGGGTAATAACGGCCTTCGTGACCTGCTGTTTATCATTGACGGAAAATTCCCAGGTTTTCCCGTCCATCTGGAAGCGGCTGACGCTTCCGTCCCTGATCCAGTCAATATGGGACAGAATAAATTCCGTGCGGTAAGTATCCGGCATACTGCAGGCAATTGTCCAGAAAGACCTGTCGGTAAGCTCCTCCGGAGACACCAGGCCGATCAGATCCGGATGTCCTCCTTCCAGAGAAAGGGTCCCGTCCTCTTTATCAAAGCTGAATTCTGCCTCTCCGTTGGCATATCTGGCAGAATACGTTATTTTTTCAGGAAGGCCTTCCGGCTCCTTCCAGTTCTTCTTTTCAGACTTCGGCTCTTTTTCGCCGTCCTCCTTCTCGTCCGCGCTGCTGCTGTCAGCACTTTCTGAAACTGCTGACTCTGACTTTGACTCTGCATC
>CADBNA010000157.1 GCA_902795835.1 uncultured Lachnospiraceae bacterium
GCCCGTCTGAAAGAAGAGGAACGCCAGAGGGCCGCAGAGGAGAAAAAGGCTGCGCAGGAGGCCGCCCGCCTGGAGAGAGAAGAAGAGCGCCAGAGGGCTGCAGAAGAGAAGAAAGCTGCGCAGGAGGCCGCCCGTCTTGAGAGAGAAGAGGAGCGTGAGCGCGAGAGAAAGGCAAGGGTAGCCAAAAATGCCGCCAAATCGGTGGCAGGCACAATCGGCCGTGAAGTCGGCAAGACACTGGGCGGCTCCATGGGACGGACCGGAAAGCTGCTGGGCGGCAATCTGGGCGCGACGCTGGGACGAGGAATTATGGATACATTATTCAAACGCTGAATCGCTTTGTGGAAATCCGCAGGCTGAAAAACTGACAGAAAATGACGCACACCATTAAAAAGACCTCTCGGAACAGGGATTTCTGAGAGGTCTTTTACTTTGCCAATACAGACCTGACTGGCACATATTTTGCTCATTTCATAATTGTTATGGAACATCAGTCAATGAGATGCATGTAATGCCTGTAAAATTAACACAGGCCGACAGGATGGCTGACAAAACCATCCCGTTTAAGGAGATGGAGACTTCCGTGACAGCGCCGATGGATGGCGTGATAGATGAGGTGTGTGCGGAAACCGGAGGGACAGTGGAGGCAGGTGAACTGCTGCTGAAGCTGAAATAGAAAACAGCCGTGACGGATTCTTGCACTTTTTGCTGATGCTGTGTTAAAATTCTTCTGTACACATTAGGCAGCGCTCCTTCCGATTTTGTAAGGGATTCATGATGAGGCAGACGGAAAAGACAGACAAAGCAGTTACCGAAAACAGCTTTGAGCGGATTTATGCCATCGTCCGGCGGATTCCGCGGGGGTGCGTGGCGACTTACGGCCAGGTAGCTGCTCTGGCGGGGAATAAGCGCTGGGCCCGTGTAGTCGGTTTTGCGCTGCATGTGAATCCGGATCCGGAAGGGATTCCCTGCTACCGGGTAGTCAACCGGGAAGGAAAAGTTTCCGACGCTTTTGCCTTTGGCGGCGTGAACAGACAGATCGCGCTGCTGGAAGCTGACGGCATACCCTGTGCGGATGGCATTGTCGACTTGAAGAAGTATCAGTGGAAACAGACAGATTTCGACTATCTGGCGAATATGGACTGAATCCGGAAAACGATCACTTCCGGATATTCCCGTGAAAACAGCGGTTAATGAACCGGGACGATATTTGGTATAAAAATTGCTATACATACCATATATTGTTTTGTCGTTCATGCAATAGTGAAAAGAATACCTGAAAACAGAAGCATACAGCAGCGGAGGAAGGTGGTGATTCTATGATTGATGAGTCGATTCAGGCGGTAAAGGATGCGGAAGCAGCGGCTGATCAGCTCATTGCAGATGCTTACACACAGGCTGAAGGACTGGTCAGACAGGCACAGGCTGATGCAGAACAGAAACTGGAAGATGCAAAAGCGGAGGCAAAAAAGGAGGCTGACGCAAAACTGGCTGATGCAAAAGCAGAAGGTGATGCTCTTTTGCAAAAAGCACAGAATGAGCTGGAGAAAGAAAAGGAACTGCTGCGGTCGCTGGCGGAACCCAAAAGCAGCATTGCAGTCGACCGCGTGATTGAGGTCGTGATGCAGTAGAAAGGCGGATGTTTGCATGGCAATTGTTAAAATGCAGAAAATCAGCATTTGCGCCAACAAAAAGAACAGAAAAGCAATGCTGGAATTCCTGCAGTCCATGGAAGCGATGGAGATCCGCACGGAGACAATGGAAGATCCCGAACTGGAGCGGATGGACACGCAGGCTGTCAAGAGCACATTTGACAAGAATGCCGAGTCGCTTGAACGGGCGGCGGATGTCCTGAAAAATGCTGTTCCGGACCGGAAGGGAGGCACTTCTCTTTTCGCTGAGAAATCTGTAGTCTCTCGAAAAGAGTATGACAAAATTGTCTCAAAGCATGATCGGTACATCGGACATGCGATGCAGGTCCTGCGGATCGAAAAGGATATTGCAGAATGCAAGGCGGCAATATCCAGAGACCGGAGTACGCAGGAGATGCTTCAGCCCTGGCTGAAGCTGGGTATTCCCATGCAGAGCAAGGGAACCAGGG
Source organism: uncultured Lachnospiraceae bacterium (assembly GCA_902795835.1). The sequence goes on from CADBNA010000157.1 coordinate 2,102, forward strand.
AAACGACGGTACTGATGGGCACAATGCCGGGCACCCTGACAGAAGCCCAGATCGAATCAGCTGCTTCTGCAGGCGGACAGATGCTCTCCGGCAGTGAAGACGAAGCCCGCCGCCTTCCGGAAGTGCTGCCGGTAAGTGCGGAAGTGCTCAGTGTTGTCAATGATGTTACGTATCTGACTGTTCTTACAAGAAAGCGGTATGCCGAACAGGTGGAGGCGAATCTTCGGGAGCAGGGTTTTGCCAGACCGCAGCAGATTGTCAGGGGGATTCCGAAGGATTCCGTTGCCAGGCTGGATCTTGACATTACGAAGCAGGAAGAAAAGATTGAGAGACTGAAAAAAGAGCTTGCCGGCTTTGCCAGCGAACAGGGAAATTTCAGGATGGTTTCGGACTATTACCGGACCCGGGCGGAGAAGTACCGCATGCTGGGAACGATCCCCCAGTCCAGAAGCGCTTTTTTCCTGGAAGGCTGGATACCGGCCTCAAAGTCACAGGCCATCTCACAGGTGCTCCGGGAACGCTTCGGAGCAGTTGTGGAGGTTGAAGAGGCCGCGGAAGGCGAAGAGGAGCCGACCCTCCTGAAAAACAACCGTTTTTCTGAAAATGTGGAAGCTGTACTGGAATCATACGGACTTCCGAAGCAGGGAAAGGTTGATCCGACATTTATTATGTCGATTTTCTATGTGGTCTTTTTCGGCATGATGCTCTCAGATGCAGCCTATGGAATCATCATGGCTGTGGCACTGTTTATTGTCCTGAAAAAGCATAAGCGCCTGGAGAAGGGAATGAAGCGGATGCTGACGCTGTTCTTCTGGTGCGGCCTGTCCACAGCTTTCTGGGGCTTTATGTACGGCGGATTTTTCGGGGATGCCATTGACGTTGTGGCAAAGACTTTCTTCGGATATACCGGCCCTACGCCGATCCTGAAACCCCTGTGGTTTGAGCCCATGTCCGATCCGATGAAGCTGCTGATGTGGTGTCTGCTGTTCGGACTGATTCATTTGTTTACCGGCCTTTCCATCAAGGGATATGAACTTCTGAAGGAAGGCGACAGAGTGGGATTTGTGAGCGATGTACTGGCATGGATGCTGTTCCTGATCGGTCTGATCATGCTTCTTCTTCCGTCAGAAATCTTCGCGTCTATCTCCCATATGGAGTTTCATTTTTCACCGACGCTGGTTCTTCTGTCAAAAGTATTTACCATCGTCGGGGCCCTGATAATCCTGGTGATGTCAGGCAGAGACAAGAAAAACCGCTGGGTGCTCCGCATTCTGCTGGGTGCCTATGACATCTACGGTGTGACGAGCTGGCTGTCCGATGTGCTGTCCTATTCCCGTCTGCTGGCTCTGGGACTGGCTACCGGCGTCATCGCCAACGTCATCAATATGCTCGGCTCGATGGGAGGAGGCGGCGTTAAGGGCGCGATCATGTTTATCGTAGTCTTTATCGTAGGCCACACCGCGAACCTGGCAATCAACCTGCTGGGTGCCTATGTGCACTCGAACCGTCTTGAATTTGCAGAGTTTTTCAGCAAATTCTATGATGCAGGAGGAACCGCATTCAAACCGTTCAGAACATTCAATAAATACATTGAAATCAAGGAGGAAAATTAACAATGAGTATGGGTTTTGCATTAGCAGTTATTGGCGCGGCACTCGCTGCCGGACTTGCAGGCAGCGGCTCTGCATGGGGTGTTGGTGTAGCCGGTCGTGCGGCTGCCGGCCTTGTAGCTGAGGATCCCAGTCAGTTTGCAAAATCACTGATTCTGCAGCTGCTTCCCGGCACACAGGGCATTTACGGCCTGCTGGTCGCATTCATCACGCTGTCCAAGATCGGCCTTCTCGGCGGAACAGCGGCCATCGATATGGGCCTGGGCACCGGCATTGCCATCCTGGGTGCCTGCCTTCCGATCGGTATTGCCGGTCTGGTATCCGGCGGACATCAGGGCAAGGCTTCCGCAGCCTCCATCGGTCTGATCGGAAAATCCCCGGAGCAGTTCGGACGTGCCATGCTGTTCCCGGCCATGGTTGAGACATACGCAATCCTGGCTCTGCTGGTTTCGATCCTTTCGATTTCAAATATCGCCATCTGATAAGAAGGAGTTGTTATGGCAGGAATTGACAATATTACAAATGAAATCCTGCAGGACGCCCGGACACAGGCAGACGGTATCCTGGCGGAAGCCCGTCAGAAGGCTGAGGCCATCGTGGAAGAGGCTGTGAAGGAAGCCGCGGCCCGCAAAGCAGACGCAGAGGTCAGAGCCGATGCTGCTGTGGCGGAATACGGCAAGAGAATACTCTCCCAGATCGATATGCGGAAAAGGCAGGCGATTCTGGCAGGCAAGCAGGAGATTATTGCGGACATTATCGGCAAAGCCCAGGAAAAGCTGCAGCAGCTGGATGACGCCCCCTGGCAGGATATGATCATGAAGCTTCTGCAGAAGGCTGTGCGGGCCGGGGATGGGGAGATCCTTTTCTCAGAGTCTGACAGAAAACGTGTTTCCGCGGATTTTGCCGGAATGATCAGTAAAGCGGCTTCCTCTGCGGGCGGTACGCTGAAGGTGTCGGATGAGACGGCGGATATTCGCGACGGTTTCATCCTGCGGTACGGCGGTATCGATGAAAACTGTTCGCTGAAGGCGTTGTTTGAGGAAAAGCAGGAGCAGCTGCAGGATGTGGTGCATCAGCTTCTGTGGTAAAGGAGAGCGCATATGAGTGATATGGATTATGTATTTGCCGTAGCGCGCATCCGGGCCAAAGAAAAAAACCTGCTCTCTGATGCCGATTTCCGGCAGATGGCAGGCATGAAGAGCGTACCTGAGATTCTGACCTTCCTCTCTGACCGCGGCTGGGGAGATGGTACACAGACCCTGACAGCCGATGAAATGCTGGAGCAGGAGGAAGAGAAGACCAGAAAGATCCTGCATGAGATCCCGCTGGAGCCGGCGGTGGACGCGGTTCTGTCATATCCGCAGCTGTATCACAACCTGAAAGCCGGCATCAAAGAGGTATGCACTTCCGATGAGCACACCGGTATTTTCTATGATATCAAAGGCTTCGAACCGGAAAAGGTGATCGATATCCTGCAGGACCGAAGGTTTCAGGCTCTTCCCGACCATATGAAGAATGTGGCTGAGAAGGCTATGGAGATCATGGTCAAAAACCGGGACGGACAGCGGTGTGACGTATGGGTGGACCGCGGCTGTCTGGAAGCGATCCGCCAGGCCGGCGAGCAGGCATCGGACGTTACCATACGGAATTACGCAAAATCCGTCGTGGCGGTTTCTGACATCAAAATAGCCGCCAGGGCCCAGCGGACGGGGAAAGACCTGAATTTCCTGCGGGAAGCGCTGGCCCCGAATGATTCGGTGGATCCGGCAGGACTGGCGCAGTCAGCATCCGCAGGAAGGGATTCCCTGCTGTCATTTCTGGACAATCACGGCTGGCAGGATGCCGCAGATGCCCTGCGGGAATCAGATTCCGCTTTTGAGCGCTGGAGTGAGACGCGCAAGCTCAAAGCTCTCAGCTCACAGAACGGAGACATCGACTCTCCGGGTCCGGTTGTTGCCTACTATCTGGCCCGTCAGAACGAGATCCGCAAGGCAAGAATCATTCTTACCGGCAAGGCCAATGGCTTTACGGAAGATGAAATTGCAGAAAGGGTAGGGTAAAGGCCATGTTGAATATAGCAGTCATGGGTGATTATGACAGTATCTATGGCTTTGCCACCCTGGGACTGACTGTGTTTCCCACCGGTGACGACCCGGAGGAGGCCGCGAGGATACTCCGGTCTCTGGCTGAGGGAAGCTATGGAATCATCTACATAACCGAGAAGCTGGCAGCAGTACTGGAAAAGGAAATCGCCAGGTACAGAGAGCGCATGCTTCCGGCGATTATCCTGATACCGGGCGCATCCGGCAATACGGGAAAGGGAATAGATTCTGTCAAAAAGTCTGTAGAACAGGCTGTAGGATCAGACATCCTGTTTTCATAACATATCTGATCTCTTCACAGTGACCGTTTGGAAAGGAAGAGCACATGAGCAGAGGTATTATAAAAAAAGTAGCCGGTCCGCTGGTCATTGCTGAGGGTATGCGCGATGCCAATATGTATGATGTCGTGCGTGTCAGCAGCCAGCGTCTGATTGGTGAGATCATTGAGATGCACGGAGACGAAGCATCCATACAGGTCTATGAGGAAACGCAGGGCCTTGGCCCCGGCGAGCCTGTCGAGTCCATGGATGTGCCGCTTTCCGTAGAACTTGGCCCCGGCCTGATCAGCGCCATCTATGACGGCATTCAGCGCCCGCTGAACAAGATCATGGAAAAGACCGGCAGCAACAACCTGGACCGCGGCGTCGAGGTTCCCGCTCTGGACCGCAGCGCGATCTGGGAGTTTGTTCCGAAAGCAGCCGTCGGCGAAGAGGTGGAAGCCGGCGACATCCTGGGAACCGTTCAGGAGACCAGTGTCGTTGAACAGAGAATCATGGTTCCCTACGGCGTAAAGGGAACCGTCAAAGAGATCCGCGGCGGCTCCTTCACCGTCGAAGACACCATTGCCGTCATTACGACGGAAAAGGGAGATGTGGAGCTGCCGATGATGCAGCGCTGGCCTGTCCGCCGTGAGCGGCCTTATGCCAGAAAACTGCCGCCGGAGATGCCGCTGATCACCGGACAGCGTGTCATCGACGCTTTCTTCCCTATCGCCAAAGGCGGTGTGGCTGCAATCCCCGGACCGTTCGGCTCTGGAAAGACGGTCACCCAGCACCAGCTGGCCAAGTGGGCAGAGGCAGATATTGTCGTCTATATCGGCTGCGGAGAGCGCGGCAATGAGATGACGGACGTTCTGAACGAGTTCCCGGAGCTGAAGGATCCGCGCACCGGCGAATCCCTGATGCAGAGAACCGTGCTGATCGCCAACACCTCCGATATGCCGGTGGCAGCCCGTGAGGCGTCCATCTATACCGGCATCACGATTGCGGAGTATTTCCGCGACATGGGCTACTCTGTGGCTCTGATGGCCGACTCCACATCCCGCTGGGCCGAGGCTCTCCGTGAGATGTCCGGACGCCTGGAAGAAATGCCCGGTGAAGAAGGTTATCCCGCATACCTGGGCTCCCGTCTGGCGCAGTTCTATGAGCGCGCCGGCCATGTTGTCGCCCTGGGCAAAGACGGAAGAGAAGGCCAGCTGTCCGCCATCGGCGCCGTGTCGCCTCCCGGCGGAGATATTTCCGAGCCGGTTTCCCAGGCAACGCTTCGGATTGTCAAGGTGTTCTGGGGACTGGATGCGTCTCTGGCCTATCAGAGACATTTCCCGGCGATCAACTGGCTGACGTCCTACAGCCTGTACCTGGATACCATGGGCCCCTGGTTCGATGCCAATGTAAATGAAGACTGGATGGGTACCCGTCAGCATCTGATGAGTCTGCTGCAGGAAGAGGCCTCCCTCAATGAGATCGTGAAAATGGTCGGTATGGATGCCCTCTCCCCGCAGGACCGCCTGAAGATGGAGGCTGCCAGATCCATCCGTGAGGATTTCCTTCACCAGAATTCCTTTGATGAGATCGATACGTACACGTCCCTTAAGAAGCAGTACTACATGATGCAGCTGGTGTATGCGTTCTACAAGGTTGGCTCAGAGGCGCTGAAGGAAGGCGCAAATATCAACGATCTGGTGAAGATGGAAGTACGTGAGCGGATCGGCCGTTTCAAATATACCAAAGAAGCCGACATCGATGCAGAATTCGAAAAGGTAAAACTGGAACTGGCGAAAGAAGTAGCGCCTCTTCCGGGAAAGGAGGACTGACGGGCTATGGCAAAAGAGTATCGTACCATACAGGAAGTAGCAGGTCCTCTGATGCTCGTGCAGGGGGTCGAAAATGTAAAATACAATGAGCTGGGTGAAATTGAGCTCGCCAACGGCGAGACCAGACGCTGCAAGGTTCTGGAGATCAATGGAAGCAATGCCCTGGTGCAGCTGTTTGAAGCATCCACCGGCATCAACCTCTCCAACAGCAAGGTCCGTTTTCTGGGCCGCTCCATGGAGCTGGGTGTATCGGAAGATATGCTGGGCCGTGTCTTTGACGGTCTGGGGCGCACGATTGACGGCGGCCCCGAGATCCTGCCGGATGAGCGCCTGGATATCAACGGCCTGCCGATGAATCCGGCGGCCCGCGCCTATCCGTCCGAGTTTATCCAGACAGGCGTTTCCGCCATTGACGGCCTGAATACGCTGGTCCGCGGCCAGAAGCTGCCGATCTTTTCAGCATCGGGCCTGCCCCATGCCCAGCTGGCGGCGCAGATTGCCAGACAGGCAAAGGTACGCGGCACCGATGAGCAGTTCGCCGTTGTATTTGCTGCCATGGGCATTACCTTCGAAGAAGCCAACTTTTTCCAGGAATCCTTCCGCGAAACCGGAGCCATCGACCGCACCGTCCTGTTCATCAACCTGGCGAACGACCCGGCCGTGGAGCGTATCAGTACGCCGCGTATGGCACTGACAGCCGCAGAATATCTGGCTTTCGAAAAAGATATGCATGTTCTGGTTATCCTGACGGATATCACAAACTATGCGGATGCGCTCCGCGAGGTGTCGGCGGCCCGCAAGGAAGTCCCGGGCAGAC
>CADBNA010000158.1 GCA_902795835.1 uncultured Lachnospiraceae bacterium
GCCGCCGCAGAAGGCATCCGGCAGATGAAAGAACACGGCAACGGAACGATTCATTCCCTGCAGAGCTGGCACGGTAGGATTGAAGAGATTTAAAAAACGGTCAGAAGAGGGCATCCCCACATCTGCCCGTCAGCTGAAAAAAAGAACCCGCAGGCTCCCTTTGAGGGGAACCGGCGGGTTCTTTTTCATCGAACCGGAAAAGCTCTTACCGGACCGTGAGATCAACTTACCGGACCGGAAAAGCTCTTGCCGGACCAGGAATATTCTTACCGGAACGGGAAGGTGAATATGCCGTACAGGTACAGAGCAGCCACACAGATCGGCACGACATACTTGAACAGCGGCTTCATCCAGGGCTGAATCTTAAGTCCTTTTCCGGCATTTGCCTCTTCAATGAAAGCGTCCCATCCCCAGCCGATCTTATAGCAGCAGAAGATGGAGAAGACAAAGGCACCGATCGGCAGCAGGTTGGTGCTGACAATGAAATCCCAGAAGTCCAGCCATGCGCTGCCTTCCGCGAAGGGCTGGAAATGGAATACGCTGTAGCCGAGAGCGGTCGTCAGGGCCAGCAGGAAGATGCCGATTCCGCAGAACAGGCAGCCCTTCGGGCGGCTCCAGCCGGTCAGCTCGCGGATGCAGGCAAGAATGTTTTCAAACACGGCCAGTTCTGTTGAAAAAGCCGCGAATACCATGAACAGGAAAAACAGGGTTCCCCAGAACCTTCCGCCTGCCATGTTGTTGAAGACGGTGGCCATCGTATCGAACAGGAGTGACGGGCCGGCGTTGACTTCGATGCCGTAGGTGAAGCAGGCCGGGAACATGATGAATCCTGCGATGATTGCCACGAAGGTATCCAGACAGATGACATTAATGGACTCGCCCATCAGGGAGTAGTCCCTGTCGATGTAACTTCCGAAGATTGCCATGGAGCCGATGCCGATGCTCAGGGTAAAGAAGGCCTGGTTCATGGCGCCGACAACCACAGAGCCGTTGATCTTTGAAAAGTCAGGGATCAGGTAAAAGGACAGGCCTTCCGCTGCGCCGGACAAAGTGGCGCTGTGAACGGCAAGTACGATCATCAGTACAAATAATGCAGTCATAAGGTACTTTGTGACGCGCTCCAGACCGCCCTGCAGGTTAAAGCTGAGAACAGCAAAGCCGAGGACGACAGCGATAAGAAGATAGATCACATTGACGCCGGGATTGGTAATCATGGCGACAAAGCCGAGATCCGCTGTCTTACCTGTCAGAAAGCAGACGAAATAATAGATCATCCAGCCGGTGACGACCGTATAGAAGGCCATCAGAGCCACATTGCCGAGCAGGGCCAGATAGCCGTGAATATGCCATTTCTGCCCGGGTTTTTCCAGTTTCTGGTACATGCGTACAGGGCTCGCCTGGGCAGCCCTGCCGATGGCAAATTCCATCGTCATGGACGGCAGTCCCAGAAGAAGCAGACACAGAATATAGACCAGCACAAAACCGCCCCCGCCATACTGACCGGTCATCCACGGAAACTTCCACACATTTCCGCATCCGATCGCACATCCGGCGCTGAGCATGATGAAGCCGAGACGGCTTCCCAGTTTTTCTCTTTGATTCTCCACAATAGTTCCTCCTCATCTGAATTTGTTGCTTTGAGGTTCACGACCCGGAAATCCGTATCCCGGCGGCTCCCTCTGTTTATTCATTATATCTGGATATGCCCAGAAGTCAATTCTTCGCTTACCGTGATATCTGTTTGGCAAAAAGTATACAGGATGATATAATTTTATCTGCTGCAGGATATGACAGATCTTCACAGGAGGGTCACATGGGCAATCCGTTTTCCAGGACACAATTGCTGTATGGCGAAGAGAATATGAAGCGTTTTGCCTCCTGCCGTGTGGCCGTATTCGGAATTGGCGGCGTGGGAGGATACGTAGTGGAGGCGCTGGCCCGGACCGGGATCGGCGCGCTGGACCTGATCGATCCTGACAGGGTATCCGAATCGAATATCAACCGCCAGATTCTGGCGACATACGAAACCCTGGGTAGGTTTAAAGTGGACGTGGCAGAAGAGCGGATCCGGTCGATTTCTCCGGACTGCAGGGTCCGGACCTACAGGACATTCTTTCTTCCCGCCGTGCAGGACCAGTTCGATTTTCAGGAATATGACTACGTTGTGGATGCCATCGACACAGTGACCGGAAAACTGGCTATTATCGAGAAAGCAGAAAAAGCCGGCGTGCCGGTGATTTCTTCTATGGGAGCCGGCAATAAGGTGAATCCATCCGCTTTTGAAGTGGCGGATCTCTACGAGACTTCCGTCTGCCCTCTGGCGAAGGTCATGCGGAGAGAATGCAGGAAAAGAGGGATAGAGTCACTTAAAGTGGTGTACTCCAGAGAAGAGCCCCTGCGGCCGCAGGGGGATAAGACCGCAGGTGAAAGGACGGAAAGCGGCACGGAGACGGATGCATGCGAAAGCATCCCGGGGCGGCGCGCCATTCCCGGTTCAGCCGCATTTGTCCCGTCTGTCGCCGGAATGATCATAGCCGGCGAGATCATACATGATCTCGCAGTAATGTGAGGTGTAAAGGACAGGTCCCGTATGTCAGAAGGAGGGCGAAATGAAAAAACCAAGGAAACATCCAATTTTCAGAGTTATTATCTGTCTGGCAGCCGTGCTTGCCGCTGCTGTGGCAGCCGTTCTGCTGTTTGCCACTCTGACGGAATATCGTCCGGCTGACACGGAGGCACTGGATGTGATATCTGCCGCGGCAGCCGAAGATGCTGATACGGAAGCGGCAGCCCAACGCACTGATACAGAGACGGCACCCGGAGCCGTCAATACGGAAGAGGGAGACATGCCGGGCACGGGACTGCATGCCGGTGATACCATCCGCATTCTGACCTGGAATATCGGATACGGCGCCCTCGGCGACAATGCGGATTTCTTTATGGACGGCGGAAAGAAGGTTTATACGGCCGACACTGCCCGTGTAGAGCAGAACATGAAGGGTATTTCAGAGGGTATCCGGGATCTGGATGCAGATGTCATTCTCCTCCAGGAGGTGGACAGAGACTCTTCCCGCTCCCGCCATATCGATGAAACAGCCAGCGTGCTTGACGGCCTGCAGAATATGACAGACTGGACATTTGCCTGGAATTACAAGGC
>CADBNA010000159.1 GCA_902795835.1 uncultured Lachnospiraceae bacterium
GAGCACGAACGGCACATTCATGTCCATATCCATATAGGATCCGTTGAACTGGTATTTCAGCAGCGGCATGAGCTGCTTCCGCTGCTCCCGGAGATGATCCCTCTTTACCGTGCACCGGTCTCCCAGGATCATCACGCTCCGGTGATCCCGGTATTCCGGCCATTCGATCCCCTTCACGGAAGGATCTCCGGTACGGGCAAAATTCGCCCACATTTCCATGACCCGGTTGCTGAGAACCGGATCCGCGTCTTCCCCGGTATAGATATTCTCCTTGCAGTTTCCGAAAACATAGGCCAGCTCTACCGCATGGCAGGCCTTCCGGTACGGAAGCGTTGACTGCTTGTTCCAGTAATAAAGGAACACCTTCCCGCCGCGGCTGGCATGTCCCTCTGCCTGCCGGATCATGGGAAGACGGAACATGATCTCATTATAGAACTCCGCCATCCCCCACACCGTATTCTGCTTCTGCGATGCGATGAACTTCTTCGCCCGGCTCCGGTCTCTCACCGTCATCCGGCGGAGATTATTCTCAAACATCACCGGGATCCCCAGGCGGAAGGGGACGATCCCTCCCAGTTCTCCCACCCAGTAATTGCTCTCATTGGCATTTGTCCCCATCAGAAGATCGATGGTCGAGGTCTCCCCGTTGAAATAGGACTGATACGGATCCTCAGGGATCAGTACGCCGTCCCGCTGGGGAAAACAGTTATACTGATTGATGGGCACATTGACCCGGCGAAGCTCTTCTTCGGACATGGCCATAAGATCATCCATGCTCTTCGCTCCGCTTTCGGCCATGAGCTTTCTGGTAAAACTCTGGCACTCTTCCTTCGAAAAGGTCAGGGCTACCGAACCGCTCTCGGCGATGACCCTGCGGAAAAGCCCCTTTGCCGCCGGCGTAATGGGCAGCAGAGACACACTCCCACCTCCCGCCGACTCCCCGAAGATCGTCACGGCTTCCGGATCCCCGCCGAAGGCGTGCACATTTTTTCTGACCCATCTTAAGGCTGCGATCTGGTCCCAGAGTCCGAGATTCGGAGAATCCGGAAAATGCTCTCCTCCCGGCACCTCCGAAAAATCCACGAACCCCATGATCCCGGTCCGATACCCTACGGTGATCATGACGATATCCGGATTTTTCCGTACGAAATTCGCCCCGTCATACAGAGGATCCGCCGTTCCGCCCCAGCCGTAGGATCCACCGTGAAAGAAGACCATTACCGTCTTGTCCCGGTCCTTACAGGAAGGATTCACCCATACATTCAGGTACAGGCAGTCTTCCCCCTGCGGATAGTAGGAGGCACGTTCCGTCTCCCATTCCGTCTGGATCGGCGACTTCCCGTTATAGTAGGCCTCATAAACTCCCCTGTCCGGAAGCGGCAGCCTCGGCTTTTTCCACCGGAGGTGTCCCACCGGCGGTTTCGCATAGGGGATTCCCTTAAATACCAGGATCCCGTCCTCCGTCTCCTTTCCGACAAATGTCCCGTGAGCGCAGACCGCGGCGAGTCTTTTTTCATACCCGCCGCCTGCAATCTGGTTTACGCCGTAGCTTTCCCTGATCTCCTGATTGGTCATTTTGAACTCCTGTTTCCCATTCTGTCCTATTTCTTCCTGCGGAACCTGCCGACGATCTTGATAAAGAAGTTCTCCTTATCCGTCAGCTTCTTCTTCAGCTCCGCCATAGTCACATCGTTCTGTGAGTTATGGGTAGCCAGAGACTGTGCTGTACGGACATAAATATTTTTAAACTGATCCATACTCTCGTCTTTATAGAGACTTGCCGCATAGTCCAGCATGAGCATCAGCCCTTCTTCACCATCCAGGATCTCCATATCCAGCTTGGTCTGGGATGCCGCCTGATTCTGACGGATATCCACCGTCTCGATCCCGTCCATACCTCCCATGTCCCGGATATCCTGCTGATACAGAAGGTAGGCTGCTTCTCCTTCACCAACCTGGTTTCTCGTATCTACATAAGGATAGCAGCTGTGTTCGATTCCCTTCTGTACCTGCTCATGAATATCGTTGAACAGTTCCCGGAGCGTCATCTTCGCGGTAAGGTGAACCCCCACCGGAAGGTCACGGAAAAGGAGTCCCACCGTAGTCATGTTCTGCATGTCCTCACGACCGTTATAGATCCAGGAAAGCTTGATGTTGTTCTTCTTGTTGTAAACGGCAATGGACAGGATCGCCACCGCAATGAAGAACTCATTCCGGCTGATCTTGTAGGTCCGCTCCACCGCCTTCATCTGCGCCTGCTCGATCCCGAGATCTGCGAAGATCTCACCCATTTCATTGTCCCGGGAATGATGATCGATCTCCGGGAAGCAGGACCATTCCAGTCCGTCATACCGGCTCTCGAAATACTTCCGGCTCTCCTCGTAGAATGCCGTTCCCACAGCATCCTCACGGTTCTGAAGCATAAGGTAATAGAAGTCGGGATCGGGAAGTGTACCCATGTAGATCTTTGCCACATTTCCCATAAATACCTTGAGACTCGTTCCGTCGAAAAGGGTGTGATGCACATCGAAGAACATGTATCCGCTCTTTTCCGTTTCGAATACCCGGCAGCGATACAGCGGGCTGTCCACGATCTTGAAGGGCTGAACCAGCGTATCCTTTACCTCTGCAAACTCAAACTCACTGAGCTTCTCCACCCGGATCTCCCGCTCCACCTCCGGAGTATACCGCTGTACGATATCTCCGTCTGCGTTGAAATGGAACGTGGTGAACAGTGCTGCATGATGACGGATCGCCGTCCTCATGGCTTCGACCATTTTCTCCAGATCAAAGAGATCCTTATCCAGCTTCATCATGGAGAACAGGTTGTACATGGTGGACATGGGCGTATAGAGCTGATAATCCACCATATAGAGCTGTTCCGCCGTAAGCGGATGTTCCTTCTTCATGGCTTCGGCGTTCTTCATCACGGGATCTTCCCCGTCTCCGCCCGAGTGATTCTCCTGATAGATCTGGGCGATCTTCTCCGGTGTCCGCCCGCGGAAGATCTCACTGGCCTGAAGTCCCGGCAGACCGCTCTCTACGATCACCTGGATCGATCCCAGCGAGTCACCACCCAATTCATAGAAATCATCATGGATCCCGACTTTTTCCGCCTTCAGCACCTTGGCCATGGCGTTGCAGAGCTTCTCCTCCGTCTCATTCGTGGGCTCAACATATTCCGAACGGAAATCGCTGGCATCCGGCTGAGGAAGCGCCTTGCGGTCCATTTTTCCGTTGGCCTTAAGCGGAACGGAATCGATCTTCATATAGTATGCAGGGATCATGTAATACGGAAGGCGTTTTGCGAGTTCTTCCCGCATATAGGCTGTATCCACGGTGATGTCTTCCGTATAATATGCGCAGAGGTAGCTCTTTCCGCTTTCCTCGAATCCACGTGCAGCAGCCCAGGACACGCCCAGAACCTGCTTCACCGCAGCCTCGATCTCGGCGGGCTCGATCCGGTTTCCGTTGATCTTGATCATATCGTTGGCACGTCCCACAAGCACAAGATTGCCGTCCGGCAGCTTTTTCCCCAGATCCCCGGTGTGGTACAGACCGCCCCGCAGCGCTTTTTGGGTCTCCTCCGGCAGATTGATATAGCCGCGCATGAAGGGGTTCTCAAAGGCGATCTCCCCTGTCTCTCCGTCCGGGAGCTCCTGCCCGTTTTCATCCAGAATGCGCAGACGGATCCCGTCATAGTTCGGTTTTCCGACAGGACAGATATCATAGGGCCTGTCAATGATAAACTGGGCCACTGTGAACGCCCCCTCGCTCATGGAGTAGGTGTTGACCAGCACGATGCCCGGAAGAAAGAGGTTGTTGGCCGGCTCGCTGCCGGTTATGACATACTTCAGGTAAGGCCCCAGGTCGCTGCCGAGGATCCGGAGTATGGAAGGGGACAGAAATGCGATGGAAATCCTGTTATCCAGAAAATACTGCCGCAGCTTCCCGGGATTCTTTACGGTCTCATACGGAAGCACATAGAGGGTGCAGCCATGCCGGAGCAGGGCGAGCACAATTTTGACAGAGGCGACAAAGTTGAAGGGGGAAATGAGAGAGTAACGGGATTCTGCATTGACCCTGCTCCCCGATCTGACGCTGCTGGAGGCTCTGTTGAGCCGGATATTCCCGTATTCATGCAGCACGCCCTTCGGAAATCCCGTCGTTCCGGAGGTGTACACGGCAAACGCCGCGTCATGGTCGCCGGCGGTGACAAAGCCCTCTTCATATGCGCCCTCCGCAATGGTCTGATAAAGGGCCCGGTCCAGAAAAACCCGGCAGTTCACATCCCGCCGGATATACGCGATCCGGTCGGCGGCATAATCCTCCTCCACTGCGGTGAAGGCAGCGCCTGCTTTCCATACGCCGAGCATACAGACGACCATGTGAATCCCCCGCGGCATGCAGAGCATCACAAAATCCTCCGTTCCCACGCCGTTTTTCCTCAGCCAGGCATAGACGCGCCCGGACAGGTCCTCCAGCTGTCCGGCCGTCATTTCTTCGCCGGTCCCGCCGTCAACCAGTACGGTTTTATCAGGGTTTTCCCTCACTCTGTCATACCACTGCGTCAGAAAGTAGGGGATATCGCGCAACGCAGAAAAATCCATCGTTCACTCCTTCGTTCATACAGGCTGTCTATGTCATGCTCAGGTACATGGATGCGTACAGTCCGCCGCGCCTCATCAGTTCTTCGTGTGTGCCCACCTCTTTGATATCGCCGTTCATCATGAACAGGATCTGATCCGCATTCCGGATTGTATACAGCCGGTGTGCGATCATGAAGCAGGTACGTCCTTTCATCAGCTCCTGCATGGCCGCGGCGATCATGGCCTCCGTTCTGGTATCGACCTGAGAGGTCGCCTCGTCCAGAATCAGGATCTTCGGATCCGCCGCCGCCGCTCTTGCGATGCACAGGAGCTGCATCTCACCGGTGGAAAGCGGAGAATTCTCCCCGGAAATGCGGGTATCGTATCCCTCCGGCAGCTTCCGGATAAAGGTGTCGCATCCCGCAAGCTGCGCCGCCCGCACGATCTCTTCGCGGCTTGCCGCCGGTTTTCCGTAAGCAATGTTCTCCGCGACGGTTCCGTCGAAAATCCAGGTGTCCTGCAGCACCATGCCGAATATGCGGCGAAGGCCGGACCGGGTCAGTCCGGCAGTGTCGTGTCCGTCAACACGGATCTGACCGGAACGGATCTCGTAAAAACGCATGAGCAGATTGATGAGGGTCGTCTTTCCGGCGCCCGACGGCCCCACCACGGCGATGATCTGCCCGGGCTCCGCGCAAAAAGAGACATCCTTCATCAGCTTCTGGTTTTCCGTATAGCCGAACGCGACATGGTCGAATTCCACCCGGCCTTCCACAGATTCCACGGGAAGCACGGCATTCCCCTCGTCCGGAGACTCTTCCGGCTCATCCAGGAAGACGTAAACTCTTCCGGCTGCGGAAAGTGCTTCCTGAAACATATTCAGGGCAGAGGACATCTGGGCCAGCGGCGTCCCGATCATGTTGCCATAGAACAGAAAAGCCGTAAATTCTCCGAGAGTAAGGCTGCCCTTCAGGATCATCCAGGCGCTGACAATACACAGGACGACATAGGCGGCATTGGTCACTATGCCGCTGACCGGCAGGATAAATCCGGACAGGAAGCGGGATCTGGCAAAGCTTTTTTCATACTGCCGGCACAGCTTTTCAAATTCCCGGAGCTTCTGGTCTTCACATCCGTATGCCTTCAGGAGCAGATGGTTCGTACAGGCATCCGAGGCGGATGCGTTAATCTCTCCGGCCTTATCATTGGCTTCCCGGAACAGAGAGGCAGTCCGCTTCATTACGAAGCGGTACAGCAGCGCCGTAAGGGGCAGGGCGGCGAGGTAGATAAGGGCAAGCCTGAAATCCGTCAGCAGCATCATGAACACAACTGCCAGAAAGAGAACGGTCTGTCCCACCAGGCTCGTAGCTGTCGTTTCCAGCCCTCCTGTCAGGACCTGCATGTCGGCGGTCACTCTCTCCAGAATGTCCCCGGCAGGGTGGCCGTCCAGATAGCTGATGGGAACCCGCCCGAGTTTTTTCGCGGCAAGGTTCCGCAGTCTTTGCGCCAGCCCTTCCGCAGCCTGCGCCATCAGACAGTTGACGAAGCCGTCCGTCAGGTTCCCGATCAGATACAGGAAGGCGAGCAGCAGCAGCAGATCTCCCAGGGGTTTCCATTCAAAAAGGCCGTTTTCCGCAAAAGACTGCAGCAGATCTGTGATCCGGCTGACTGTAAGGGGTGCAAAAGCCAGCGCCAGTTTTGCGGCCGCGATCAGGAACAGAGCCAGGCACAGGTATCTGCGGTCATTTCCCATATCCCGGAGAAGCCGTGAAAAGGTGCCCGGGTTCTTTTTTGAACTGTCAGCCATGCTCTCCCTCCTCTCCGCCTTCCAGATAGCACTGCGTCTGATAGATCTCCCGGTACGGGGCACAGCATTCCAGCAGTTCCTCATGCTTCCCGGCTGCAACGACCCGTCCCGCGTCAAGGACAATGATCTGATCGGCATCCCGGATCGTGGACACCTTCTGGGCAACCATGATCAGCGTCCTGCCGGCGCAGCGTTTCCGGACCGCTGCAAGAACCTTCTGCTCCGTCTTTGCGTCAAGGGCGGAAAACGTATCGTCCAGTATACAGATATCGGCATCTCTGGCAAGGGTTCTGGCAATGGACAGCCGCTGCCGCTGCCCGCCCGAAAGGTTGGCGCCGCCCAGCGCCACGACCGTCTCAAGGCCGTCCGGCAGCTCATCGAGCACTTCCGCAAAGCAGGCATCCTCGCAGGCGGACAGGATCTGTTTCTCGGAACAGTCATCCCGGTATACCGTGATATTATTCCGCACGGTATCCATAAAAACCTGCGGGCGCTGGGTTCCGTAGGCTGTGTGTCTGCGCAGTTCATCCGTGTCCCACTCCTCCAGGCTTTTCCCTCCGATCCGGATCTCTCCGGAGACCGGGCGGTACAGCTTCAGCATCAGGTTCATGATCGTGGTCTTGCCGCTTCCCGTTGCGCCGATAAAGGCAGTCATCTGTCCGGCCCTGGCCGTGAAGCTGACATGATCGATCACGGCATCCGCTCCTTTGTAGCCGAATACCACATTGTCAAAAACAATATCCCCGGGAACGGCTGCGCTCTTCTCCCGGTCTGTCTTCTGTGCATCCTGTGTCCCTCCGTCATGCAGGACCTCCAGAATTCTGCGGCTCGCAACGCCTGCCTGCGGGAGCAGACTGACCAGAGACGGAATGATTGCCAGAGACGCAATGGCATATGAAAGATATTGAAAAACCTGTATCAGCGAACTGATGGAGGCCATGCCGGCCTTCAGCTGTACAGAGCCGGCAATATAGATCACGACAACCGCCCAGTTCATGACGACCAGAGAAACCGGTGAGAGAAAGCTGATTTTCCGGATTGCCCCGGTGGCCGCCAGAAATGTCTCCCTGTCCGCTCTCTCCAGCTTCTGTTCCTCGAGAGCCTGATTGTCAAACGCCCGGATGGCCCGCACACCCGTGATTTTTTCCTTCATCAGAAGGTTGATCCTGTCGATGCTTTTCTGCGTCCTCTCAAACAACGGTCTGGACCTGCTCCCGAAAAAGATGAGGAACGCAATTGTCACGCTGAAAAAAGCCGTGAAAATCCAGAAGATAGTCATGTTCATGCGGGCGAGCATGAACAGCTCCGCCAGGATGATGAAGGGAACCAGGGTGCTGCCCCGGAGGATGTTCAGCATCAGGGTCTGCAGCGTCGTGACATCCGTCATGATTCTGGTCAGCAGCGTCGATTCTCCAAACCGGGAGGCATCCTGCGGGGACATCTCCACTGCTTTCCGGAAGCAGGCGGTCCTCAGCGAATAAACAAATCCCGCCACAGCCCGGGAACTCGCCCAGGCAACCACGACGGACATGACGGCCGTCAGCACCGTGATCACCAGCATCCGGACGCCGATACGGGAAACATACGCCATATCCCCCGCGTAGATACCCCGGTCGATGATTCTTTTTGACTGCGGGATCAGAAAACAGATCTGCAGAACTGCATTAAGCCCGATTCCCGCAGTATTCAGGATCACCCACTGCCAGTGTCCCTTCAGATATCTCTTTATCAGTTCAAGCATCCGGCTGTCCCCACTCTCCTGTTCTACTTCATGATCTCCGAACTGTAGGCCGTCTGGCTGAAGAAGAATTTCTTCTGCATGTTGTTTGCAATGATATGAACCGGCTTGATCTGACTCGAGGCAGCCCCCCTGCGGACCATCATATCGTGATACAGGAGATACGTCTCATCCTCCAGGAAGTTCAGCCTGGTGTCGCCGCATGTTTTGGCCTTCACCTTATCTCCCATGGAAGGATTCGCCTCGGCAAGCTTCTGCTCGAGTACATGGCGGATCAGCTTCGGCGGCAGTTCGTCCGGCCTGCTGTCAATCTCCATGAAGAACTGATAGCGCACGGGTTCCGCCGCCAGATCAGGATACACGGAGAAATCCACGAGATCGAAGCCCAGTTCTGCAGCCGTTTGCTGCGCAGCGCTTCTGAGCGCCTCCTCCGTCGTCTTTTCTCCCATGATGCTCACCGTCTGGTCGATCCGGTAAAGGAAGCATACCGTAGGCGTCTTTCCGAAATACGATTCTATGTGAAGAGCATCTCTGGTGCGATAGCGGTACAGACCGGAAAGATTCGTGATGATCAGTTCATAATCCCTGCCCTGCTCCACACCGTCAAGCGAGACGATCTGCGAAAAATCGTCTCCTGCTTCCAGCGGAAGGAACTCGTAAAACAGAGAATCCGGAAGAAGCATTGTGTCTTCGCTGTCCAGCCGGTAGGTGGCAGAGGTAAACCCCTCCGAAGCGGCGATGCCGATCTTCGCCATATAGATGCCCGGACCGGTGTATTTTTCTCTTATAACATCCGCATAGGCTTTAAAGCCGCCCGTCCCGATTCCGATGACAGCCGTCATGTTCTTCCATACTTTCGGTACAAAGGGCTCCTCAAAACCTTCGGAAAAGATGGCCTGAAGCTCTGCCGCCCTCTCCGGCATCGGCGTGATCTTTTTCATGACACTTTCTTTTACCGCGGGAGGCAGGCTGACCGAATCATCGATTGTGCCGGTCCCGATATCATGAACCAGCATTTGCCAGCTGCGCTCGATATACCGCAGGAACTCCGCCAGATAGCTGTAAAAAGCAGCCAGCATCAGTGTCGCGCCCGGCTCCGCCAGCGCAAGCCGCGCATGCAGATACCGGGTATCCGTTCCCTTCTCCGGAAAGAGCGCTTCATCCGGCGACGTATACATAATCGGCAGATACGGCCGGAACTGCCGGGTCATCTTCTGTGAAATGGCCCCGTATGAGGCGCCGCAGGGAAGGAAGGTCTCCTCCGCCGTGGATTCCGCGATGCGGATGGTCTTGCCTGACGCCCACCTTGTTCCGAGCGCTTCCGTGATCACGCCGAACGGCACACACTTCATGTACCGGTTGTACTGCTCTGCCTGCTCGTCTGAAAGAGGGATTCTCTTTGGCGCGCCCATGGTTCCCGATGTCTTGTTGAAGTGATGGACCGTATACGCCGTCAGAATATTCTCCTCTCCCTGTTCCGTCATTCTCAGAATACTGTCCGCATAGTCGTCATAGGTCGTGACCGGCACATTTTTCCTGTACTCCTCTATGGAATGAATGTCAGCAAAATGATATTTTTTTCCGTATTCGGTATCCTTATTCATATCCAGAATCCGCATCAGAAGGGCCTCATTCACTTCCATCGGATGACTGCTCATCTCTCTCAGGTCAGCCAGAATTTTCATTCCGTCCTCAGCGTTTTTCAGGTTTATCTTCTCCAGCGGCGTCAGTTCGTTAGTATTCATCTGTACTGCTCCTTATAAATCCTTTTCTTTTGACAGTATAGTATAATCTACCCCCTGTCTGTTCGCAATGCGTCTTGTTCATTGTCCTTAATAATGTTGTTCAAAACACATGTCATGTGTACAACTGTGCATCAGGGTGACGCTCCGTCCCCCCGGCTCACCTGTCACCCCAGCGTCACATCCAAAATCATCATTAAGACAAAGCCTGCTGCAAAAGCAATGGTACCCGCATTGGAGTGCTTTCCCTCCGACATCTCCGGAATGAGTTCCTCAACGACCACATACAGCATGGCCCCTGCAGCAAATGCCAGAAGATATGGCAGTATGGGAATGACCAGCCCGGCCGCTGCAATCGTCACCGCAGCTGCAGCCGGTTCCACTGCTCCTGAAAGCATGCCGTAAAGAAATGTCTTTCCTTTTTCCATCCCCTCTGATCTCAACGGCATCGAAACAATAGCCCCTTCCGGGAAATTCTGTATGGCAATACCCAGCGCCAGTGCCAGCGCTCCGGCTGATCCGATACCGGCATTGCCGGAAAGAAAGCCCGCATATACGACGCCGACCGCCATCCCTTCCGGAATATTGTGAAGTGTGACCGCAAGAATGAGCTTGGTCGTGCGTTTCAGTCCTGTCTTTGGCCCTTCATCCTGGTGGTCCATGTGCATATGCGGTGTGACCTTATCCAGTAACAGAAGGAAACCGATTCCCGCAAGAAACCCTGCCGCTGCAGGCACAAACATAAGCTTCCCCATGGATTCGCTGCTTTCCAGCGCCGGATCCAGAAGGCTCCAGAATGAAGCCGCGACCATAACGCCGGCTGCAAAACCGGTCAGGATTCTCTGCAGCGTATCTGATATGCTGTTTTTCAGAATAAACACAAGGGCCGCTCCTGCAGTGGTACCTATAAACGGGATCATAATTCCTATCATCGTTTCTGCTGTCATACCCAGTACCTCGTAAAAATGTCTGTGCCTCTTTCCGTTTTGTTCTTTATTATACGTCAGGGGAAATCATGTTACAAGAAGCCCTTGAGCCGCAGGGGACGGTTCCTTAGCGCTCATGAGCGCTAAGGAACCGTCCCCTGCAGCTATGTAAGCGTATTCCCTAAATTGCTTAATTCCGAGCGCATCACCAGAAATGCGGCTATGGCCACTGTCAGATCAGCTGCCGGTCCTGCCCAGAGCACCCCGCTGATCCCGAAGACCCGGGGCATGATCAGCAGCAGGAGAATAAGCATCAACTGTTTTGAAAGAGAGATGATCACGCCCTTTTTGGGTTTTTTCACTGAGACCATGGCGTTCATGGACACCGGAAGGATACCGGCCAGAACTACCAGCAGCATGAATTCGTGCATATACCGCAACGCAAAATCCTCATACCCGCTTGCGCTGCTGCCGAAGAAACGCAGGATCTGTGAAGGAAGCAGCCAGAAGCAGGCGGTCTCGACCGCACCGATTACAAGAGCATAGCGGACTATCAGGGAAACGGTTTTTTTCACCCTTGAAAAATTACCGGCTCCGAAATTAAAGCCCATGATCGGCTGTCCGCCTATGCTGCAGCCGATGATTGTCGAATAAAACAGAAAATTGACTTTTGTCACCACTCCGGCTGCCGCCAGTGCTTCGCTCCCGCCGTAGGGGGACAGATCTCCATAATATCGAAGCGAACTGTTCAGCACCAGATTCATGACCAGCATGGCCGCCTGATTCAGACTGCCGGCGGCGCCGATCGCGACAATCTGCCTGAGTTTCTGCCCGGTTACGCGGAAATGCCTGCGCTCAAGCCGCCCGGTTCTGAACCGGACCATATAAGACACGACCATGCATGCAGACAGAATCTGTCCGAGTACAGTGGCAAGCGCCGCACCGGCAATGCCCATGTTGAGGGGAAACAGGAACAGATAATCCAGCACAAAGTTGAGGGCGACTCCGGACATGGAACAGACAAGGGCATATCTTGGACTGCCGTCGGACCGGATCAGGAGAGTCCCGCCGGCTGTAAGCGCAAGGAACGGAAGCCCCGGCGCAATCAGGCGCATATACGTGAGCGCATAGGGAAAAACCTGGCTGGTGGAGCCAAACAGATTTACAAACCAGGGCGTAAACAATCCGACCAGAACTGCCGTCAGCGTGCCCTCCAGAAGGAGCAGGGTCAGTCCGGCTCCGGCAAATCCCAGAGCCTCCTCTTTCTCTCCCCGGCCATTGGATATATTAAAATTCACAGAAGAACCATTGCTGAACAGAATTGTCAGCGCACCGCAAAGAAAAGTCAGCGGATAGGCTACCGTCGTTGCTGCGTTTCCCAGAAAGCCAATCCTCTGACCGATAAAAATCTGATCCACCATGTTGTAGAGAGATGAGACAAGTGTACTGATAATC
>CADBNA010000160.1 GCA_902795835.1 uncultured Lachnospiraceae bacterium
ATCGCCAGCCGCGGCAACCTCTACCGCTTAAGCCTGCTGGGCTCGGTCGAGAGCGCGGACGGCACCAGAAAAGAAGTGTTTGAGCCCGAGATCGTGCGGACCATCGAGCTGCCGGACGCCATCTGGGACGAAGTGCAGACCGGCATGCGCCTGGTCATGACCGAAGGTTCGCAGAGCGTCAACTTCACCGATATCGAGTGCTTCCCGATGGCCGGCAAATCCGGTACGTCGCAGCAGGACCTGAAGCGTTCGGAGCACGCTCACTTCATCAGCTATGCGCCGTTCGACAACCCGGAGATCAGCCTGGCGGTCACCATCCCCAACGGGTACGGATCTTCCTTTGCGGCGCTGGCGGCCAACGAGATCTACAAATTCTGGTACGGGGCCATGTCCTACGACGAAGTCATGAGCCTGGACGCCTTCAACCTCGGCGGCGCCTACAACCTCAACGACTGATGCCCGTCCTTTGAAAGAAGAGTCTATGTCACTGAAACGACTGCGCGATTATCGAATATGGGATTATCCGGTGATCCTGCTGCTCCTGGCAGCCGGATTGTCGGTGGTCGGCGTGCTGGTGATCCGCAGCGCCACCATCGGCACCGCGGACGCGGATCTGTACCAGCACCAGATCATGGGCCTGTCCATTTCCGCGGGCATGGCCGTGATCTTCTCGCTGGTGGACTATCACCTGTACAAAAAGCTGTTCCCGGTCATCTGGGTCGTCATCGTAGCCATCCTGGCGTACGTGCTGATCGCCGGCGTGGTCCGCGGCGGCGCCCGGCGCTGGATCATCCTGCCGGCTATCGGCCAGATCCAGCCGTCCGAGTTCTGCAAGATCATGCTGGTGGTCTTCTGGGCATCGCTGATGTCGGTGCTGGAGCGGGACATCAACAAGGCCTGGGCGGTCGGCATCATCGTGGGGACCACAGCCGTTCCGCTGTTTTTGATCTTCCGCGAGCCGGACATCTCCACCACCATTGTCTGCGTGCTGCTGTTCGCGGCCATGATCTATACGGCCAAGATCAGCTACAAGTGGATCCTGGGGGTGCTCGGTGTCATCGTGCCGGCGGCCGGCGCGTTCTTCTGGTATCTGTTCGCCAACGAGCAGGAACTGGTGGAGGAGCACTACTGGGCACGCCGCATCCTGGCGTTCTTCCGGCCGCAGCAGTATGCGGATCTGTACTACCAGCAGGAGAACTCCATGATGGCCATCGGCTCCGGCGGCCTGGCCGGCAAGGGGCTGTACACCACCACGTTTGAATCGGTCAAGAACGGCAACTTCCTCTCGGAAGCGCAGACGGACTTCGTGTTTGCCGTGGTGGGAGAGGAACTGGGCTTTCTGGGAGCGGCCGGCATCCTGTGCGGCGTGCTGTTGCTCATCATCCTGTGCCTGAACGTGGGCCGTCGGGCGCCGGATATGTGCGGGCGGCTGCTGTGCACCGGGTATGCGGCGCTGATCGGCTTCCAGACCATCGTCAACATCAGTGTGGCTACGGGAATGATGCCCAATACCGGCATCCCGCTCCCGTTCATCAGTTTCGGCACCAGCTCCCTGCTGAGCGCCTTCGTGGGCCTGGGAATCGTGCTGAACGTCGGGTTGCAGCGTAAAAAGAAAGAGAAAGATGATTGGAGGGTCGTATGAAGATCGGAATGCTCGCTCATGATTCCAAAAAGATGCTGATGCAGAATCTGTGCATCGCCTACCAGGGGATCCTGAAGAAGAACGACCTGTACGCCACCGGTACGACGGGCCGGCTGGTGGAAGAGCAGACAAACCTCATCGTGCACAAATATCTTCCCGGCCACCTGGGCGGGGTGCAGCAGCTCGGCGCGCAGATCGAGAGCAACGAGCTGGATCTTCTGATCTTCCTGCGGGAGCCGGTGGCTCCCAAAAAGACGGATCCGGACGCGGATTACCTGTTCCGCCTCTGCGACCGCAACAACATTCCGCTGGCCACCAATCTGGCCACGGCCGAACTCCTGATCCGGTCGCTCGAGGCCGGTGCCATGGAGTGGCGCGAAGCCTACAAATGATGACCGCCGGAGGGATTTCCGTGAAAAGCGGTTGTCTTTTCCCTGTGGTTCGCCTATAATATCATCAAAAGGAGGTACGTGATTTATGATACAGATCATTTCCGGAAATAAAGGCAAAGGCAAAACCAAGATCCTGCTTGAGCAGGCCAACAAGGCAGTCAAAGAAAAAGACGGCTCCATCGTTTATCTCGACAAGTCCATCAACCACATGTATGAGCTGAACAACCGCATCCGTCTGATCAACGTGCTGGACTACCACATTGACTCGAAAGAGCGCTTCTTCGGCTTTATTTCCGGCATCATCGCTTCGGATCACGATCTTGAGCAGGTTTACCTGGACAGCTTCCTGAAGCTGGCCCGCATTGAAGCTGACGAGATCGAGGGAGTCATTGATTTCCTGAACTTCATCGGCTCCAAGAATCAGGTTACGTTTATCTTAAGCGTTTCCGCTGATGAGTGTGACCTTCCCGAGAGCGTCCGCAAGTACGTGACCGTCTCCCTGTAAGACGGGTACGGATGGCAGCGCGCAAAGAGAAAAACATCATCCGCTATAAGAGGCCAATTCGCGTCAATGTGGGATTGGCCCTCTTTTTGTTTATCTTTGTTTACCTGGTCATCCTCACAACGCTGTATCTGACCCGCAAGGAGATCCGTTTCTACCAGGTGGAGGCCGGTGCCATCACACAGGAGGAGACCGTGACCGCGCTGATCCTGCGGGATGAGCAGGTGCGCGGCATGGACGCCTCCGGCACCGTGGATTTCTTCCTGAACGAAGGAGACATGGCGGACCGCAGCGAAACGCTCTACACGATCGATGTCAACGGCACCTTCTCCGAGAAGCTGCATGAGGCCATGGCCGGCATGGATTCCTTCCCGGAATCCACGGTGCGGGAGATGAAAAAAGAACTCTACGAGTTCCGCACCAGCTACGATGACCTGGCGTTTTCGGATGTCTATCTGATCCGCCGGGATCTGGAGATGGATGTGCTCAACTCGCTCGGCCAGACCGCGCTGGACAGCCTGCGCGGCAGCGAGACCTTCGTGGAAGGCACGGCGGAGGTATCGGGCCTGGTGTCCTTCGCGCTGGACGGGTATGAATTCCTGAAGGAGGCGGACATCACTGCCGCCAGTTTTGACCGTTCCGAATACACGCGCACCGTTCACCGCAGCGGCGAACTGCTGAGCGCCGGTACGCCCATCCTCAAGACCATCACGGATCAGTCTTTCTCGCTGATCTGGCCGGTCAGCGACGAGGACTATCAGGACCTGTACGAGCTCTCCGTCAGTGACCTGTCCGCAGCCAACAAGCGCGTGACCTTTACCATTTTATCCACCGGGCAGAACGTGTCCGCGCCGTTCCATCTGTTTACGGCGGCCGACGGAACAAAGTTCTGCTCGCTGGATGTGCCGAAATACGGCGCCCGCTACACCGATGACCGGTTCCTCGATATCAAGCTGGTCAAGCAGAAGACGGAAGGCCTGAAGATCCCGGAATCCGCGGTGATCACCCAGTCGTTCTACGTGATCCCCAAGGAGTACGCAGCGTACGGCGGCAACCAGAACACCTACGGCTTCCTGCGGCGCAAAGCCGGCGAGGAAACGCCGGAGTTCATCTCGCCGACATTCTACAGCCTGTCGGCGGATGGGTACTATTACGTGAACCAGAAGGATTTTGCGGCGGGGGATACCATCTACCTGCCGGATTCGGACCAGACGTTCGTGGTGGCCGAAACCCGGGAACTGGTGGGGGCGTTCAACATCAACCGCGGCTACGCCGTGTTCCGCCAGGTGGAGATCCTCGAGCACACGGAGAACATGCTGCTGATCCGCAGCGGCACACCGTACGGGCTCGCGGTCTATGATCACATCGTCCAGGAGAACCGCGGCGTCAAAGAGTTTGATGTGATCTATTAAAAGTGAAAATAACGTGTTTACAGTCAGCATAAAGGGGAGAGGCTTCTCTCAAGTATGATCGGTATCGGGAGGTAAGATACGATGGGTGTAATGGACAAGATGCTTAAGGCAATGGCCCTCAATGTGGAAGACGATGAGCCCGAAACGGATGAGGAGATCACCGAAGAAGACGACGAGATCGTGACCAGCGAAAACCGCGGCGGTCTCTTTGCCCGCTGGAAAGAAGACCGGATGCCGGTGGAAGACGACGCGCCGGCCGAGGAGGATGAGGACGACTATGTCCCGCCGCGCCGTGAGCGCGTGCGGGCCGAGCGCGCCGAGCGTGCGGAAGCGCGTGCCGAGCGCGAGCCGGCACCGGCCAAACCGTCCCGCAGGCTCTTTGCAGAACGTCGGGAAGCCGCTTCTTCGTCCGATGACGGCTCCCGCCGCAAATCCATGGTCTCCATGGTCATCGCCCGCTCCGCCGAGGATTCCGAGCAGATCGTGGATCTGCTGATCAGCGGCCGTTCCGTGGTCATGAACCTGGAAGCCGTGGGTCTGACGGATGCGCAGCGCATCATCGATTTCGTGGGTGGCGCCTGCTATACCATCGGCGGTTCCCTGCAGGGCATCTCCAACAAGATCTTCATCGCGGCGCCGGGTTCCGTGGATCTGTCCGGGGATTTCATCGAGATGGTCAACGATACCCTCAACATGAATACGCTGAATCTCTCGATCTACTAAACACAAGGAGCCTTCAGAAGAATGGATCAAACGAAAACACCGCGCATGAAGACCGCCGGCTTTGTGATGATGGCCGTGCTGGTCCTGATCGACCAGCTGACCAAGTACTGGGCGGCCACCACGCTGAAGGCGGCATCCATCCCCCTGATCCCGGGCGTCTTTGAACTGTCATACGTGGAGAACCGGGGCGCGGCTTTCGGCATCCTGCAGAACGCCAATTTCTTTTTCCTGGCGGTCACGCTGATCATGCTGGCCGCGATCGTGGGCGTTCTCCGCAAGGTGCCGGAGGAGAAGCGGTACACGCTGTTCACCCTCTGCCTGTTCGGCCTGATGGCCGGTGCGGTGGGAAACCTCCTGGACCGCATGATGAACGGCTATGTGGTGGATTTCCTGTATTTCTCGCTGATCAACTTCCCGGTGTTCAACGTGGCGGACATCTGTGTGGTCTGCTCCGTGATCCTGCTGATCATCCTGATGGTCTTTGTCTACAGGAAGGACGATGATCTGGCCTTCCTGAAGCCGGGTCCGAAAGCAGACGGGGACGAAAAGAAGTGACGGACATTTTCTACCGTGTGGAAGAAGGAGAAGAAGAAGCGCGCCTCGACCGGTATCTGGCGGCGCGCTTTTCCGAGCGCTCACGGACGTTCTGGCAGAAGCGCATCGCGGCCGGAGACGTGACGGTGAACGACCGTCCGGTCAAGCCCAGCTATGAGCCGGCGGCCGGCGACGGCATCCGCATCCGCGTGCCCGAAGTGACGCCGGTGGCCATCGCCGCCGAGGATATCCCGCTGGATATCGTCTACGAGGATTCCGATGTCATCGTGGTCAACAAGCCCAAAGGCATGGTGGTGCACCCCGCACCCGGCCACATGACCGGGACGCTGGTCAACGCCTTGCTGTATCACTGCACGGATCTGTCCGGCATCAACGGCGTGGAGCGTCCGGGCATCGTGCACCGGATCGACCGTGACACCACAGGCCTGCTGGTGGTCTGCAAGAACGATGCCGCGCATACGGCCATCGCCGCGCAGCTGGCGGTTCATTCGCTGCAGCGCCGCTACCGGGCCATCGTCTACGGGAATCTGCGCGAGGACGAAGGGACGGTCAACGCGCCCATCGGCCGCAGCCCTGCGGACCGCAAGAAGATGGCGGTCGTGCCGGGCGGACGGGAAGCCGTGACGCACTGGAAAGTGCTGGAGCGCTTTGGGGACTGCACCTACATCGAATGCCGCCTGGAAACGGGAAGAACGCACCAGATCCGCGTGCATATGACGAAAATCGGCCATCCGCTGGTGGGCGATACGGTCTACGGCCCGGCGGAGGGCAAACTGGCCGGTGTGAGCCTGAAAAACCTGCACGGGCAGTGCCTTCACGCGTATCTGCTGGGGTTTGTTCACCCCACAACCGGCGAAGAGGTCGTGTTTTCCTCGCCGCTTCCGGATGAAATGGAAGAACTTCTGACGGCGCTTCGCGCCCGGAAATGAACCACCTATACAAAAGTGCCTGACTTGTGGTATAATCCTGTTAGAAGAGGGGAAGGCGGTCGCCTTCCAAAGGGAGAGAGACCACCGGAAGGAGGTACTATATGGCAGACAAACAGCAAGTCATCACCATCGGACGGGAGACCGGCAGCGGCGGACATCAGATCGGGCAGATGCTGGCCGAGCGTCTGGGCATCCGGTATTATGACAAGGAACTGCTGGCACTGGCCGCCAAGGAAAGCGGCATCGTGCAGGATCTGTTCGAGAACTACGATGAGAAGCCGGTCGGCAGCTTTCTGTTTTCCACCGTTATGAACACGTACTCGCTGGGAGCCGGCGTGGGCGGCACGGAGCAGCTTCCCATCAACCACCGCGTCTTCCTGGCGCAGTTTGACACCATCAAGAAGGTGGCGGAGGATCACTCCTGCGTCATCATCGGGCGCTGCGCAGACTATGCGCTGTCGGACAACCCGCATATGGTCAGCGTGTTCATCACGGCGGACAAGGAAGACAAGGTGAAGCGCATCGCCGAGCGCGACGGCATCTCCGAAGACAAGGCGGCGGATCTGATCGCCAAGAGCGACAAGAAACGTGCCAATTACTACAACTATTTTACCTCAAAGACCTGGGGGAGCGCCTCCTCGTATGATCTGATCCTGAACAGCTCGCGTATCGGGTACGACGGCTGCGTGGAGATCATCCTGGAATACCTTCGCCAGAAGCGCCTGAAAGAAGAGAAGTAAAGCCGGCCGGCGCCCGGCGGGAGAGTAACCGAAATGCATAATGAATTGCTGCATATCGGGCCGATCACCATCTACGGATACGGCCTGATGATGGCTGTCGGTATTGTGGCAGCGTTTGTGGTGGCCATGAAGCGCGCCAAAAAGTACGGTACCGATGAGGATACCGTCTTTTACCTGGGCATTTGGGCAGGTATCGGCGGTCTGGTCGGCGCCAAGGTCATGTACTGGATCGTGGAACTGCCGACGTATCTGGCCAACCCGAAGCTGTTCCTGAACGTGGCGGACGGCTTTGTGGTCTATGGCGGTATCGTCCTGGGAATTTTCACAGGCTGGCTGTATACCCGGCGCAAACATCTGAATTTCTTTAAGATGTTTGATCTGGTCATGCCGTCCATTGCGCTCGCACAGGCGTTCGGCCGCATCGGCTGCTTCCTGGCCGGGTGCTGCTACGGCAAAGAGACCGCGTCCGCCTGCCACATCGTGTTCAAGAATTCCCAGTTTGCCCCCAACAATGTGAAGCTGATCCCGACGCAGCTCATGAGTTCGGCACTGAATTTCCTGCATTTTGGCGTGCTCCTGGGCTTTGCCCGCAAAAAGCGCTACGATGGCCAGGTGGGCAGCCTGTATCTGATCCTGTACAGCATCGGACGGTTTGCCATGGAGTATTTCCGCGGAGATCCGCGCGGGAGAGTCTGGCTGTTTTCCACATCGCAGTTCATCGCCATTTTCACGCTGATCGCGGGCGTGGTGCTGTACCGGATGTGCACGGTGCGCGGCGCCATTGCCGAAGCCGATGCGGAATACGAAGCCGAAAAAGCCGCTGCAGAAACGAAAGACACGGATGCTGCAGACAAGACAGCTGATGAAGCTGAAGCGGAACCTGCAGACAAGACGGCTGCCAGCGAAGAAACGTCCGAGGAAGCCGACCATACCGAGGAATCCGCCGATAAGCCGGAAGCCTGAAAAAAGAACCCCGGAAAGGCCTGATACAGGCAATTCCGGGGTATTTTCGGGATAAATGCTCTTTTTCGTAGTATTGCAGTTATGCGAAAATATAAACGACTTCAAACGAATTTCACCTTATCTACCCTATGGACTTTCCTGGATATCTGCAAAGCTGGTCGGTTTATATATCAAGCGGCCGGCTTTGTTTTTTAATTACCCAAAATGGCATCTCTGATTCCTGGATAATTCCAATACCATTTCCCATCTGTTTCTTGGTAATATCCTCTAATATGCGTTCCCTTATTACGCAGGATAGCCGGACACTTGTCTCTTTGAACTGAAGCATAGTTATATATTTCAACAATTCGCAATCCGTCCCTGTCGGCTTTCTCACATTCATATTGAATATAGCTTCTATAATCTACGCTGTGTCCTCTTGTGCAGCTTAAATTGCAACTGTAGTAATTATTACAATACTGACAGCTTCCTTTAGTTAAAGCATTCGTCTGGCTACCGACGATCAGAACAAATGTCTTAGATGCATCCAGACGCTTTGATAATGATTTTTTAATTGAACAGGGAAGACTTGAATCTCGTGCCTGTGTTAAATCATGTGCATCGACAAAATGCAATGTCCAGTGCTTACTATCATTCCATTGATATAATTTGCTGATTAAATCTTGATCACCAGTCCAGTCACCGGCAATATAAGTTCTTGTTCGATATGTCATATACATCTACTCCTTTTCGGCTATAGCGTTCTGTATTTCTGTGAAAGCATCACTTTGTGCTACGATATGGATGCTTCCTTGAAGGTTATCTCCCATCCCTATAATCTGTTCACATATCATTTTAAATGATTCAACATAGGACAAGCCTGCTCTTGATCTGCCGGTTCCTACTAGTGGCAAATATAGTGGCAATGCTTGCCCGTGATGATCGTAAAATGATAACAACGACCGGATTGCCATTTTTAGAGACTCAAGCGTTGTGTGTGCAGTGTTAGTTTCATCGAATTGTGATATGGCAAGTAAGTAGAAAACGGCATTCCTTTCTTCGATCACTGAAATTGAGCCAATAGGATATTGAAAACATTCACTGCGTTTGTCCAACTCTGTTTTTACAGGCATGAATCCATGTAATTTCAAACTATTTCTGATTCGATCATCCAATCCATCGACCTGATATCCCGCCTGTTGCCATCGGTTTAACCACATGCCATGAATTGTGCTAGGAGAAACCAACGGATTTGGTTCCTGCTCATATTGCCAACTGATTCTGGTATCATATGTGGTGTTAACAGGAATAACGATGATGTTTGTCTTGGTTGAACGATTTTGAAAGCCAAAAGTGAGCAAGTCTTTGCAAACACAATCCGCATATGAATTACCACGATGCCAGATCGGAATGATCTGATCAACACGGTTGCTTACTTGGATTGCTAAGAACAAACTGCGTGTGAAAAAAATACGCGGTTGATCGCTGCAGTTTCTTAGACTATTTCTCTCTTCTACAGTCAGTCTTTCTCTATCTTCTTCGGCAAACTTTAATATAGAATCTATAAGAGATATTAGCTTATTTGGCGCAAGAGTATTATCAATGAAATCCTGCATTTCATGCGAGACAATGTTCTCTGCATCAACAATACGAATTGCATCACGTAACGCCATGGGAACTTCTGCGTTTTGATTCAGCAAAAGACTGACCCTAGCCTTGTTCAATTCAAATGGGTCATTATTTTTATTCTTTATCCGGCATCCTTCTACTAAAGGTGATAAATAGTCGCGAACGAATTCCTCATCCGACATTCCCGGATTGATAGCGTTGGCCTTCATTGTCTTGACAACCGTTGCAAAACAGTACAAGAGATACCCTCCTATTGATGGTAATTGATGATAACGTCATCGAAACTGTGTGGGAACGATTTTTAATCTATGTTGCGATACCATATATGTGGCACCCGGGGATATCATACCACAAGATGTGGTAAAAACAAAGCCCGTGCCATGGAGGGCATTTTATGCTTAATACGAAATTGTTGAATCGACGGAACGGTGGTACAATGGAAGTGAGAAGTGGAATGAAAGATGTGTGGAACGCATTCATGTGCGAGGGCGCAATTTTCAGCGAAAATGATATTCCCTTCTGTCCCACTACCGCTTCGAAAGTACCTAATGACATTGTCACTTGGGAAGAGGCTAAGAGTATTTACAAAAAGGCGCTCGGCAGAGGAGACTATGATTTCTTCTATGACGCTTATGTCTGTTGGTTTCTTGATGATGTCAAGTTTGATGGCCCACGGGACATCTGGCATGACTATAAGCACGCCTTAAAAGTCCTACGTCATTTTGCTGGTGCAATCACTCCTGATTTTTCAACTAATCAGGACTTTCCGGAACCGGTGAAAGTATTCAATACGTATCGCATGCGGGCTTATGGCTTCTGGTTGAGTAAAGAAGAGATTGCGGTCATTAACAATGTACGGTGGGGAACTGAAGAGAGTTATCGATATTGCTTTGATGGTCTTCCAGAGAACAGCATATTGGCAATTGGTACTGTTGGAGGCAGTCCCCGAAAGCTAAGAGACAGATATCGGTTTGAGCATGGATTGGAGGAAATGGTTAATCGCCTTCATCCGCACACGATTATTGTCTATGGCTCTGCTAACTACCCCTGTTTTGAAAGGCTTGTTTCAAAAGGCATCATGGTGATTCCATATCCCGGTCAAACGGCACAGGCGTTTGAAAGGAGGAAGCACTATGAGTAAAGGGGTCAGTGGTCTGTTTCACGGAACTATTGGTAATAATGCATTGGCTAGAGAAATGCGGCTGCAAGCTCTGGAAGCCGTAAATAAGCTCATTTCGGACACCCCTGGCGGTAAGAGAAAGTCCATGGCATCTGGGGCCTACGATTTAAAAAGTGGAAAGGTTGTTGCAGCATTTGCGGGTGATATACCAAAAAAATCCACCCAGAGTTGCAAAAAAAGGCTGAAGCTATAGGCGGTATCGGGTCGCATGGATTAACAAGCCGTAATACGGTAGGCGTTTGTGCAGAATTTCATGTTGTTAATAGTCTTCTGCTCAGCGGCAGTAAATGGTCAGATATAAGGCTGACACCAGCTATCCGCCCCCGTACGGGTGAAGTAATGCCCTATTGCGATAATTGCCTTGC
Organism: uncultured Lachnospiraceae bacterium; assembly: GCA_902795835.1. The sequence continues at coordinate 11,012 of CADBNA010000160.1, forward strand.
AATGTTTAATGACTTGATTGAGAAGTGAAAGGAGAACAAATATGAGATATTCAGAGGTAGACCTTCAGTGCGAAGACATCACTTGGTTTGGCGTCGATGCTGGTGGAAGGGTTTTTGTATGTGCATCAGGGGGGATTGGATGCGTTCCGGAATTTGTTTGTCGAAGTGTAGAGGAAACAGAGTATCTGCTTGATTTCTTCACGAACACCCTCAAGGTCAATACTCAAGGAAAAATCTACACAACGAGGGACAGCAATTCTTTGATTGAAGAGTGTCTGGTGTTTTCCTCAAAGGGACTGTATTGCTTTGATGTAGACATGGACGAAACTTATGGGGATTTCTACAGAAAAATCACTTATCCCGAAGAGGAATTATATTTGAAGGACTTGCCCGAAAATATAAGGAAAATCCTTTCAGATCACGTAGTGTGCACTAATGTATCTGCAAACGATGAACTTACCGTTCAGCATGCATATTGAACACAAAGGTTTAAAAAGGCGGCCATCAGGTTATACTGATGGCCGTTGCGTTAATAACTACTCAGCCCCTCGGCATTGCCAGCAGTTCTCTCCTCTCACGCGCCGGTTCAGCTGTTCTTCGATGGCCTGCAGACGCTCTTCCGGCAGGTTGATGGATGGCGTGTAAAGGTGAAGCCTATCAGGCGGCGAAGCTGGTTTCGCTGTTTGTTCCCCATGACTTCCCTGCAGAGATTTTTTTTGAGATGACAGTTGGAGTGACGGAATCTGCCGTATTGTAAACCGGAGACGGTTCGGGGAGGTGGTGCCACGGACGGCAGAAAGGTTTTTTTGGCGCATGAAAATAGCCGCCCGGAAAGCCGGGCGGCTTGAAAGAGTCCGTATCGTATGGTTCAGCGGTTATGGTTCGATGGAGATCCACATGGCGGGGCGGACGCCGTTCTTATGGTCCATGCTGCTTATTTGGAGCGCTGCTCTTGCATAAGGGCTTTGCATGCGAAGGACGCCGTTGAAGAATTGGTAATAGCAATAGCAGTTTGTGGTTTTTCCGTCACCGTCGTATTGATCCCTTAACCATACACCACTGTTGTTGCTTGCGCCTTGTGCGTATGCATAAAAGCTGAACATCGGCGTCAGATCGATATTATTCAGTGAAAGGGCAGCCATCTCATTGTAACTCAGAATAAATATCTTGTTCATAGTGGCATCCGGACCGGAGCCATCGATCGACATGATATGCGAGTTAAGTATCGTATTCTTTTCGGCATCCGTGAAAGCATTAGTGTAAAACTCCCCAGTCAGAAAGGACCGAACTTCAGAATTCAAGTAGCCAGTGTCTGACATGGGCTTGTAATCCAACACGTACTGGGAAAGCAGCAGCGCTTTGTCTCCTGTATTCTGGACCACGATCCATTCAATGGGCTCGGGTCCGTTGGAGGTGTTGTTATCCTGTTCGTATTTGCCCATCGTGACGAC